>JADDOQ010000004.1:30027-41456 GCA_016782315.1 Nitrososphaeraceae archaeon
GCATCTCTACTGATTAATTCCCTATCGCTTAGATAACCTTCATAATCCATGATAGTTTTGAAACATTAAACTTGTTAATAATTATTTTATTTTACTTATATAATTTATCAAATTCTACTATTATTTTATTATCTTTGTTTGCTCTTACTTTTGATATTGATATGGGCTCACCTATTTCGATATATGAATCCACTTTACCTATTATTCTTAAACCGGAAAAGTCTCCTATACCAAAATAACCTTTTTGATCAACTATGTGAGAATATGATATTTCTAACAGAATGCCTTTATTATCTACATTTTTTAACTCGGTTATTCCAAAGCATTCTTTGCAATTATTACTTGGCGGCCAAATATGTTTTTTACATTGATTACAAAAAGTACTCAAAAAGTTTCCCTCTCTGATTCTCTCAAATATCTTTTCTTTTAAATTCATTTTTCTAAAATTATTATCGTTGATGATGTTCCGGCCGCTGCCATATTGTGTATAAGTCCCCTTGTACAATTTTTTCTTTGCCTTAAGCGTGGAGCTTTGTCTTGTAATTGTAACACGATCTCATTAGTTTGATCAATGCCTGTAGCCCCTGTGGGATGACCGCAGCCAATTAGGCCTCCTCTGATGTTGGTATGGATTCTGTCTTGCTTAATGAATTTGGAGCCATTTCCCTTTTCTATGAAGCCTATATCTTCATACGCTAAGATTTCTAATATTGTAAAAGCATCATGAATCTCCGCTATATCTATATCCGATGGTTTTAATTTAGATTGTTTGAATGCCTCCCTTGCCGCAATTTTTGTACTGGCGATTGAACGTAAATCAAATGAAATATTGGCAAAACTGGCGCCTTGATTGTTCTGAGAAATTCCTTTAATCCATATCGGGTCTTCAGATCTTTTAGCAAGTTTTTCCGAAACTAGTAATAATGAGGAACAACCTTCACAAGGATAGCAACAGTCTAGTATTTTTAAGGGTTCGACAATTTTTTTAGAATTCATTATATCATTGAAACTAAATACCTTATTATAGAACAATGCATTAGGATTATTATTTGCATTTTTATGATTTTTTTCTGAAACTAATGCCAAATCCTCTTCTGATGTATTGTAATTCCTAAAATGCGTTTTTGCGTAAAGTGCTGCCCAATGTACCGGCAAATCGTAAACTCCCCTTGTTATATCCCACAATAGTTGATTTCCTGGGCTGTTTTGTTTTTCGATACCTGTGACAATTATGGAGTTGCAAACGCCTGAAGAGATTAAAGAATACCCTAAAAAGATTGCACTGGTTCCTGAATTACATAAATTTTCTAATTTTGTTGAAATCTTGGGATTTAGACCCACCATTTCCGATATGATATTACCTAAATACTGTTCATTTGCACAGGTTGATACTATCAATCCATCAACTTCATTTTTCTCGATTTTTGTTTTTTTTAAAAGATTGATTATTGATTTAGATGCCAACTCGGATATGGAATAATCTGAGAATTTTTTAAATTCTAAAGTGTCTACAGAATCTATTCCAATTTTCATAACTCTAAAAAATCCTTATAATTTAGTTTTCCTTCCTTATCCTTTATTGGATTTATCTGTAAGATGGGTAAATCTATCCCTGCATTGATGAATCTTTTAATCTGGTTCTGACAATCATTGACAGAACCATAAATTACAAAGTCATCTAGCATATTTGTTGGTATGTATTCAATTGATTTCTCTAAACCTCGAGTGTGGTACTCTCTATATATTTTTTCTACTTCTATTTTGTAATCTGTTTTTAGAAGGAAATTGTAATAAACTCTGCCTACGGATATATAAAAAGCAAGAGTTTTAGCGGCCCTTTCTTTTGCTTTTAGAGGTTCATTATTAGATACTGATGTTATTAATACTAACGATGTGTGAATTTTTTTTTTATCTTTTATCTCTTGTATTAGGTTTTTAATTTCTTTCAAGGGGCGAAGGTAGAATAATAATCCATCTGCGTGTTCCATACCAATTTGAATCATTTTTTTATTTACTGCAGCAACATGAATGGGAATTTCTGGTCTTGATCTTTCCAGGATTTTAAAATTTTTAATTTTTACTATGCTACCGTCATAATTCGTTTTTTCGTCTGAATGAAGTAACAATCTTAAAGACTGTATGTATTCTTTCATCCTTATTATTGGATTGTCATATTTGAGACCGTGGAAATTTTCCACAATGGCGGATGTACTTGAACCCAAACCTATTATCATTCTATTGTTGGATAAGTTGTCTATGGAAATTGCTCCCATTGCAATGGTTGCCGGAGTACGAGAATAAATATTAATTATGGATGTTCCTAGTTTAACCTTTTGGGTTATTTGAGAAATTGCCCCAAGAGTTGAAAATGCTTCTTTTCCCCAGGATTCTGGGACCCATAGCGAATCAATGTGTTCATGTTTATCAGCATTTGCTGAAAAATCCATAACATTTTTTATATTTAGCAGAGATCCAATACTCAATCCAAACCGGGATTTCATTTTAATCTGCAGAATCGATCTTTGCTAATTCTTTTGAGGATTCCTCAATGTCTTTATGTGAGTCAATTGATTTCCAAAATGAATTTTCAAATTTTTTTGCTTTTAGTTTTTGTTGATTTGCCATTTCAGGCAATGCTGTTGTTTCTATATTTCCTTTGTCTGGAAGGTAATTGAATACATCTTCGTTAAAAAAGTAAATGCCAGCATTGATCCATTTGTCAACTATGTGGGGTTTTTCTTTAAAACCAGTTACATTTAATTTCTCATCAAAGTCTACTATTCCATAGGGACTATTAAGAGGCACTACAGCTAATGTGTTGGTTTTATTTTTATCTGCCAAGTTTTTAAAATCTATATTGGTAAGTATATCACCATTTATCATGAAAAAACCTTCTTTTTCGTCCTTCAATAGGCTATAGGTGTTTTTTAATGCTCCTCCTGTCCCTAAAGGCTCATCTTCTACTGTATAAGCAACTTTTACGTTAAATCTATTTCCACTTGCGATGTGATCTATGATTTGTTCTTTTAGATATCCAACGCATATTATAATTTCTCTTATATTGTTTTTTGCTAAAAGCTGTATCTGCCATTCTATAATTGGCTTATCCAAAATCTCAATCATCGGTTTTGGACAATTATCTGTTATTGGTTTGAGTCTTTTTCCAAACCCCCCCGCTAAAATTACTCCTTTCAAACACTTTTGTTATTATATTATTAAAATATATCTTTTCTTTTTCATTTATTTTGTAATAATATGATCCTCAAAAGGGTAATATATGGTAGTGGATATATGGTTTATGTTAATGTTGTTATAGAGGCTATTATGATGACAATATGAATTTTTTTCTATAATCTAACCTAATACTAATATGATACTTAAAAAGGTAAATATATGTATTATAATAATGGAATTTTACTAAAAAATTAAACTATTTTGTAAAACATTTTCTAAACTCGAATATTGAAATAAACTACTAAGTTAAATATTCTATTTTAAAATACTATTTTAATATCCTATTCAGTGTATCCAATAGATTATGGATTTGATGTTTCTTATGTTCTGCTGAAAGAGAAATCCTTAGTCTAGCTTTATTTTTATCAACTGTTGGGTACCTAATGGCTTGAACATGGAAACCTTTTTTTAAAAGCTCCATTGATATGCCCATTGCTTTTTTCTCGGAGCCTATGATAATTGGAATTATGGGACTAAATCTGATTTTTTTTACATTCGGTATTTTGTATTCTTCTATTATTTTATGAAAAAAATCGATATTGTCATACAGTTTTTTTTGACGCGTCCCCTTTTTTACAATCGCTAAAGCTTTGTTGGCTAATTCGCATAAAAAATCCGGAAGTGCTGAAGTGAAAATAAATGGACGCGATTTGTTTACCAGATATTTACAAATTAACGTAGAACTGCTAACATATCCACCATAACATCCCAGTCCTTTGCTTAAACTGCTAATATGAACATCCACTTCTTTAGATATGTTAAAAAAAGATGGAGTTCCCGAATAGTTTTTCAAAATATTATTCCCAACTATGAAATCACCATGTGCATCATCCACTATTAAAATACAATCATTTTCTTTTGATATTTTTGATAATTCTTTTAAATTGGAAAAGTCGCCATCCATGCTAAAAATCCCTTCTGTAATTATGATTTTTTTCTTTATGCTATTTTTTTTTACCAAGTCTACTAAAATTGAGAAATTATTGTGTGGGAAGACATTTACTTGGCTATTTGAAAGCTTACACCCATCAATAATACTGGCATGATTTAATCTATCACTAAAAATTGCTGTTTCTTTGTCACCTAACGCACTAAGAACCCCTAAATTTGCCATATATCCATTCGGAAAAACTAAAGTTGATTGGGTATCCCTATGACTAGATAAACTTTTCTCCAGTTTATCGATTTTGGTTGAACTCCCTGAAATTAGCCTTGAACTGCATTGTGATATTTGTAATCTGATTTGTTGATTTAATTGTCTTAGTAATGATTTATTTTTTGATAATCCGAGATAATCATTAGATGAAAAATTAAGAATGCGGTACTCATTATATTTCAGCGTTGATTCTTTTTCAACATCGAATATGTTTATTTGCCTATACAGATCTTCTTTTTCTAATCTAACAAGTTCCTTTTCAATATGACTAGTTTTTCCCTTTTGCCTATCACTGTTACTGTTCTGTTCTAAGACCAATCTCTTTTATCATCGCAATATCTTTACTGGAGTTATTGCCACCTGTTGTCAGGTATCCCCCTGTTATTATTCCATTCGCACCGGCTTTTAGGGCAAGTTTTTCCTTATCTTTTAAATGAACTTCTCGACCCCCTGCTATTTTTAAAATTGTCTTTGGCATAATAAACCGCCAAACTGCAATTGTCTTTATTGCCTCTATTGGATCCAAAGGATTTAGATCTGCAAGAGGCGTTCCATTTCTTGCAATCAAAATATTAATAGGGACTTCATCTGGTTGTAATGAATTAAGAGAAAACCCTAGTTCCAGTCTTTGCTTGCGACTTTCTCCCATACCAATTATTCCACCAGAACATAATTCTAATCCTTCTTCCTTAACAATTCGAGCAGTATTCACCCTATCGACAAAATCATGGGTTTTACATATTTGCGAAAAAAAACTCTCGGAAGATTCTAAGTTGTGATTATATCTCTTTACACCCAAAGATTTTAACCTCCTAGCCCTTTCATTTGTCATAAACCCTAGTGATACATTAACATCTATAGGGACATTCTTTTTGATTTCTCGTATGATTTGACATATTTGTTCAAAGTCCTTTTCAGGAGGAGATCTATATGCACATACAAGACAAAAACTTGAGGCACCATCTTGTTTTGCTCTTAGGGCATGCTCTAAAATGATCTTCTTTGATAAAAGAGGATACTTGTTGATACCTGTATTGTTATTATATAGAGAAGATTGAGCACAAAATGAACAATCTTCGGGACAATTTCCTGATTTAGCATTAATAAGGGATTCTATATCGACTCTGTCTCCATTAAATTTTCTGGTGATAGTATTTGCGCAATTGAATAGAGTGAATATCTCTTTTGTAGCGAGTAATTTCTCAGCATCTTGAAAACTAATCTGCCCGCCTTTTAAAACTCTCTCCATTAGATTTTCAATAAACATAACTTCTGATTCACCTTTGCTCTCATTAGCATTATTATCGTTTATTTGAGACATACTATGTACTCTAAATATGATGTTTATAAAAGGTAATATAATAATTAACTTTGATCTATAGATATCGATAATGTTTTTGCCTCATAACCAAATTTGGTTATAGAATCATTATGCCCTTATATATAATACGTTTTTTGATTTTAACATTTTGTAATCATATTATTTAACTATATATTGTAAATGAAATGGAAAATATGCCATGACAACAAGTCGTTAAAAGTGATACAAAACAAAACTAATTTAATAAACTTGAGTTATGTAAATTAATCTGCAAATTTAGATTAGGTGTGGTTTACAATAATATCTATAAATTAAAAACATATCCATTAATTGAAGTATAAAATAAATATTCCTAATAACTAGTCTTATTACAATTCACCTGTTGGTTTGGAGACTAAGTCGCATATTTGTTGTTGTGATACAACACATTGTTTTAGGGTCGTTCATTTTATTAAATCTAATTGAATTTAGTTGGTGTGATAAAACCATATCGAAAGAAGTAGCTAGGAAAAACTATATCCGCTATTTTTATGTATATAAATAAATGTATAAAAAACGACCGTTTAATAGACCGTCTTTAAAATAACCCTGTTTATTTACCTTTAACTTTGACTTTTTTGAAATATGCTGTCTAAAAAGGATGATGACCTATTTTGAACTGTTTGTTAACTTTACTTGATATTCTATAAGATAAAACATCCAAGTTAAAGATCATTATGAAATATTCATTTGCATATCTGCGGGTAAGTACAGAAGAGCAGACGGTATTAAATCAAAGGTTAGCCATGCAAAAGTGGGCTGATGATCATGATTTTCAAATACTAGAATATTTTGAGGATTCTGCAATCAGCGGTAAGATTCCTGCTGTTAAAAGAAGCGGGTTTATTGATATGCTTGATATTGTAAAAAATGAATCAGTTGATGCAATACTAATTTATGAATTATCAAGAGTTGGAAGAACCTTTTGGGATACACTTGATGCGATAAAGGCTATAGAGACTTATGCTCCTTTAATATCCTGCTCTCCTCGAGAATCTTTTTTACAGATGACTGAACCAAGTGTAAGAAAGCTCATGATAGGTATTCTGACATGGGTTGCAGAACGAGAGAGAGAAATGCTAGTTCAGAGAACGAAAGATGGTATATCCAGAGCCAAATCTGTTGGAAAGATAATTGGTAGGCCAAAGAAGAAACTTAATAAAGATGATCTAATTAGACTACTTGCCCAAAATGAATCGCGAGTTAAAATTGCCCGAGATTTAGGGATTTCAAAGGCGACGCTCTATAAAGAACTACGACTTTTATACGCTATTCCAAACAGTAATTTCAAAATAAATAGTTGATAAAAATGGCATCAGAATAACTCAAAATATCTGATTCCTCTTTTTAGAATCGGTGTCTTATACTTTTGATTCAATCATTTCAATTATCTTAAATTGAACATCAATAATTTTGTCCAAATCTTTTTTGTTAATTGCTAGTGGTGGGATAAACATCAATATATTACCAAGGGGTCTTAAAAAAACACCTCTTTTCAATGATTCTTTCATTACAAAATAGTTTAATCTTTGGCCGCCTTTTAGAATCTCTATTGACTTTCCATTTTTTTTTAACTCTATTCCAGTTAAAAGTCCCTTGTGACGTATATCTGCTATAATGTTAGAAGATTCTAATTCCTTTAATCTATTTGAAATATGTTTGCTATTCTCTCTTATTTGCTGTATCAAGTTTTGACTTTGATATTTTCCAATATTTGCTATTGCAGTAGCGCATCCAATGGGATTCCCGGTAAATGTGTGGCCATGATATAATTGCTTATTTTCACTATATTCTCCAAGAAACGATTCGTAAATCTTATTAGTTGTAAGGGTAACAGCTAGAGGAAAATATCCTGCAGTAAGTGCTTTTCCAAAACAAACTAAATCTGGAACCGAATTTTGTGCAATATATTCTACCATATTCCCTAGCCTTCCAAAACCAGTTGCAATTTCATCAAGTATGAGCAATACTTCATATTTTTGACACAGATCGGCAATTCTTTTTTGATAACTTTGAGGATATATTATTACGCCACCAGCAATTTGAGCTCCGCTTTCCATAACAAGGGCGCAACATCTTTTACTATATCTTTTAAATATGTATTCTGTTTTTTCGATGCATTTGTCCAAAGAATCTATAGAATCTTTTTTTCCATTATATTTACTCTTTTTCTTAGATCTGTTATTGAATAAAGGACTTGGCAAACGAAATACTGGTGTTAATAAAGGTTTGTATGCCCCAAAATATTTTTTTATGTATCCCACAGACATTGCAGCAGCTGTATCTCCATGATATCCGTTTTCAATGGAGATGAATTGATTTTTTTCCGGTTTACCTATATTGGCATAATATTGTAATGCCATCTTTAATGCCACTTCTATTGCGGTAGAACCATTATCTGTATAGAAAACTCTATCCATTCCTTTTGCTAACTTCAAAAGTTTTTCTGCTAAATTTACTGAGGGTTCGTTAGTTAATCCAAATAGGGTTGAATGCTGTAGCTTTTTTATTTGGTCAATCATGGCATCTGAAACTTCGTTTTGCCCGTGACCCCAAACGTTACACCACATACTTGCAATACCATCTAAGTATCTATTCCCATCGGAATCGATAATGTGAAATCCGTCTCCTTTTGATATTACTTTATTGCTTTGTTGTACCCAATCTTTCATTTGGGTGTATGGATGCCATACAAATTGTTTGTCCTTTTTATCTGGAGATCTCATAGTCAGTTTTCATTACTTGATTTGAATCATTTTACAAATATTTAACTTATTCGATTTGTATTAATATTTGCAGATATATTGTATATTTCAATATTCGAGTTGTGAAATATATCATAGATAATTTTTTTACAGAACAAATTATTTTTTGTAAATTTATTTGTTGAAATTTAAAAATGAACTTAATACTACTATTAGATACAAGAAATGTTTACTAGTAAACAATATATTACATAATAATACTATTATAATTATCATTATTAAATATAATAACGATACTATTAATAGACATACATGGATATTTTTAAAACCTTATACAATAGGGCATTCTTTTCTAAGAATATACAATATCCAAAATAAGATTAGAATACTGTAATTTGAATGCAAAATTTATTGCCACATTTTTTTCCTATATTTTCAAAGACATCGCATTATATTTAGAACAACTATTTCTTTTCTTCATTGCTTAGTTATTCTTGAAACTGTCATGGTAATGGTATTGTTGTTATGAGAATCAGTATTTCAAGATAATGCTGTAACCGATGCTTTTTATTACATTATTATTTATTAAATGAGGTATTTGACTACCCATCTGTTAACTAGCTAAATACATTTTTATATTACAATATCATTTAAATGATAAAAAGTAAATTTATATCGCTTTTCAAACATAACTTTTTGGTGATGATGTGGATTGTATTGTGATAACAACTTACGTTAAAGTGACTGTTAAATGAAGAAAAAAATATTTTGAACCTATATTATTATTAACTACGAATTATATAATTTTAACCTGAATGCTAAATTATACTTGTAAAAAACCATAATGAAAACACCATTCATACATGAATAAGTATTTGATATAATTATTAAAAGCCAGAAGTATAATTCTACTATTTCACTATCATGTTTTAAAAAAGGGCAAATATAAAATATTTGATGTTAAAGCATTTAATTATGATAAAATGTAACTAACTTTTGTGGAGAATGGCAAAATAAATTAATGTCAAGCCATTACTAATCTATATTAAATATCGAATCTTATCATCATATATCAATATTGATTAGTTTATCAAATAACCCAACATATTCTTTACTTTCCATTCCTTTTAATGAATTTGGTTTTTGATATACTTTTCTCAAGTTTATTTTTCTTGATTGGACCGAGTAATATATTATTTAAAGATGTATCTTATTTCATTAATAGTTAGAAAAAGTGATTAGTAACTGCTGCGACCAAAACTAAAATAAGATAAAATAGATGATTTAAAGTTCCATAGACAGTTTGTTTAGAACCTTGTATTTACATAATATTATTAGTTTGCGGGTACCAATCATACATCATATATTCAGGCAAACAGTATATTCCTATAAATGGCGTTCCCCTTATCAATAATACAAGTTCTAAATAAAATTACATAAGGTATGTGTTAATTACCTAGATATGCAATTTTGATTAATTCTGATGATGGTAGACCTAACTTTCAATCTTAATTTATAAATATTGTGTATTATAATTAACCAAAAGTGAACATTAAAGAGATATTATATAATGAAATCGATAATGTAGGAAAAAATCATATCCGGATCCTTCTATCGAATAATGTCTATAATTCTAAAACTATAATTGATTCACTTTTTAACAAATGCTCTGTTTTATTGAATAAAGATAATCTTTTTGAAGATGAGTTTACGTTATTTGCCGAAGCATTGTTGCATTTTGTATTGACAATGTCAATGATTCCTGCAGAGAGAAAAATAAATGTAGATGGTATTGATATTGACATTTTAGTTCCAAATTCAAAAAATCTTAAGGATAATAACGATAAAGCAATAATAATACATTTTCATAAATATAAAAAAGAAAATATGGAAGAAACGATAAGCAATTTATCCAAAATCCAAAAAAAACTAAACAATATATGGATTGTTTCCTCAAATAATATCAATTTAAATGTTAATACTTTTATTGTTTCTCCACTTTTGCATGCTGATAAATATAATAAAGGATTCACTTATCCTTTTTCTGATATTTTGATTAAAATAGATGAATTTTTAAAGAACATCAATTATAGTGGACTTAAAATAATTTAGGGACATATTGTTATGATATTTTTTTATCTGTTTTATTAACGTCTAAATCAAATAATCAATAACTGTGATAGAAAAGAAAAAGAAGGGGAAGGGGGAAAGGTTTGAAAAGAATAAGAATTACAATATCCATAATAAGAGATATTCTTTAGAGTTTGATGGATCAAAGTCTCAATATGATGAGATAAAACATTATTTTGATAATTTATCAGCTGATTTGATTATCTTTGGATTGAGGTTTTCCTATAACAGAAATAGAGCAACAATAGGGGGATATTTAAATCCGGGCCGAAAGAGTATCGTTAAAAAGGAAACTTATTTGATGACAAAAAAGCAGGCAAAGATAAGAATTAAAAATTGGAAGATAATGATAAAGCGTTACCGCGAAAAAGGATATAGTTATCCAACTATTTCTAGAATCAAAAAACAAATAATTATTATTTCCAATAAGAAAAATTAAAAATGGTATTAGTTAGGATTTCAATAAAGTGAATTGCTTTCTGTTACCTTCGAATCTATGGTAGTATTTGGTAAATCTGGGAATTTATCTTTCATATTCTGTTCTACTATTGCACTAGCTTCTTCAATTATTTTCATCGCATCTTCACTTATAGCATTTGTATTGCCCGTCATTTCTGTTGTTTGGGGGATTTGGCCAGATTCATTCATAATTCCATTTAGTATGTCTGTTATTTTTCCAAATGATTGACCAGCTTCAGGCATCATGGAAGTTAATCCTCCTTGAATGTTTTTTATAACTGACATTGCAGGACTTAATGTTACAATAACGTCGCCCAATTCCGTAATTGTGTTTAATCTTAATTGTATTTGTTCTAAAGCTAATTTTGCAGATGTAATCATTTTA
>JADDOQ010000199.1 GCA_016782315.1 Nitrososphaeraceae archaeon
ATTTAAGCCTCATGAGAAAGCTAAAATAACTTTGGCATAATTCCAATATATTTTTATCATGCTAGTGAATAAAACAGGACCTCTTCAAGATAAATGATTTTGGTTATACCGTGATATTTTCTAAATTAATCTTTCTAAATAATCTATATTATATTATGATTTTAAAGTATGTTGTATTCAGCTAAAAACAACATACAAAACAACATATGTAATAATGCCTTGGTTTTTGTAATAGTGAGTTATAATGGGGCGGTTTCTTATATCTTTAAAAACCAACTTGTATATCCATATCATATGTAAAGATGATTCTAAACAGGCAACAAAAAGAGAACATGGTCATAGACTTGCTGAATCAGGGCATTAGTGTCCAGCAAATCGCCAAGCAGGCGCATGTATCCTTCACTGATATCAAGAAAATAAGGATGAAGGCAACCGGCGAGGTTAGTGAAAAGCAGGAGCAGAATGACCAAAAGAAAAAACCATTGTCTATTCCATCCCAAGCCTTTAAATTGTTTTTGGATGGCAAGTCAGTTGTAGAGGTGGCCATTGGGCTTGACATACCTACGGACCAAGTGCTGAAAATCCATTCTGACTATCTGATATTACGGAACATGGGGATGGCCTCTCGTGTGCTAACGGAAAACAGGAAGAATTTAGCAGCATACCTGAAACTGTTTGATTTTCTGGACGGAAACAACGTCAAGGCGGAGGATTTAAACCATGCTGTAGATTTGGCACAGAACATAAATAATCTAAAGAGAGAGAAAACGCAGTTAGAATACGACATAGATACACTGATGGAATCAAAAAAGTATTATGAAATGGAACTAGACAAGGTCAAAAACAAATATTACAAAATCTAGAAAAGAACATGTCATGGAATAGTTTGATTTAATCTAAGTTACCATCGTTCAAGATAATTGACAAAACATAGATACGGCAAGGATGGAAAAGAGGTATTTTAATAGCAACAAAAACAAACGATAGAAGGTGTTAGAGACTACCAACTTATAATACTAAAAGAGGATTATGCCTTCTGTATGAAAATAAAATGAAGGGCTTAAGGGAATTAGATCCTTCTCAAAGATAAATTCAAATGTTTATGGCCACTTTTTTTTAGAGCAAGCGACCATATAACAAAAAGAAATGCTGATAATACCTTAGTAACCGTAGTATCGTCGTTTTTGGTTGAAACTTAGTGCAGAAAAACGATGTTATAGTATTTTATTCATTTTACAAGTAGGAAAGTGGTTTAAAATATGCCATTTATCGCCTCTTGTGTTACAATTATTACAGACCCAGATATCGCTATGAGGATGAGATCTACTCGCAATTTCGTGAATATTAGGTTGGACAGATGTTGCACTCTTATCTTGTTTGGATGTTTCATGTGATGTTGCTGCATTGATTTCTGTCACCGTATTTGGTGATTCTATTTTATTCTCTACTCCCGCATTTCTTGATGGAAAAAAGTTTATTATGCTTTGTTCACTCTTTATTTCTTCAACATTATCTAAACTACTACGATACGACGATATTGACGATATTTTCTGTAAGTTTATTATCTTTATTTGTCTGCCTTTTCTTTTATTGTCATAATTGTGAATAATGTCAATTCCTTTTTCTTTCAGTGTTGGGACCAACTCGTTTATTTTTCTAGATAGGGTATTTGGGGCACTTGGCCAAAAGTTATTGTGTTTTTTTCTTAATGGTCCATCGGTATTCTCCACATAGTTAGTTAACGTAGCATGAAGCAGTGTAGCTGAACCTTCCCATATGTCTTTGTCTTCCATAAAGTCGATTAAAACATTGGCAACTATAGATGACTCTATGACCTCATTATCTTGAATTTCCATGTTCTCAAAGTATGTTTCAATAAATTCATTTTCCCCGTATCCAATGCACCTTGCAATCACTTCACCATATTCGGCAAAGTCGGCCATCCGTGGGTATTCCTTTAGCTTTATTCTGTCAGGATTTTCGTTCCTATATTTCAGCACTTTTACCAACACATCAAATACCCATCCCAACATGTCCGGCAATAACTGCTTAAACTCCGTTTTGACATCCTCCTCCTTTCTCCTCTTTTCCTTTGGGATTCTGTTTACCTCCAAAATCAAACACCTATCCAAAAAGTCCGGTCTGACAGATGCGATGTTTATTCCGTTTATTCCAAGTGCCCTCTTAAACTTGTATATAAAAACATCATCGTCTGTGTAGTTTTTCCTTTTTGAGGCCCCTGTCCCTGTCACAGCTCTACACAGTAAATCAGATAGAGAATGAGACACAGTAGAAATATTGTCAAAATAAGATACATAGTTATGACTTATAATCTGAATCAAATCATTGGTTTCTTTGGGAAATGATAGCGTATCTACAATGCTTGGGTCAATAACATTTTTTATCAACTCAAATGTTGTGGTCTTTGCAGCGCCTTTGCTTCCGTATACTAGAAGTATTGGTTTGGCAATGTCAGGGACAAAAAGGCTAACAAGATATACTAACAACAACAATTTGTCGTTTTTGCTATGAAGATTAATAAGATTCAAAATTCTATCAATGCAATCTGGTGAATGGTTTTTGTTTGGGTAAATCTGCTCCATATTATTTTTATATCTTTTAAAAATTGCATGATCGTTAGGTATCACATTCCATCCATCTTGACTAATTTTAACAATTTCCCATTTTGAGTTGACAAGATCATAATAGAAACATGAACCACTTTTTGCTATCCGTAAATTTAATAATCGCCTATTAACATCATTGCTAAACTCTATTTTGGTTTTTATTATGTCTATTATATTTTTAATCTTATCTTTATTTATGAAGACTTTATTTGAAAAGCATTCCATAATTACAAGTTTCTCAAACCTGTTACTGTCAATGGAAAGAGTCTCATAATGGCCATTGATCCGAACCAAAACATATATCTCATTTAATTGATCAGCAAATGTTTCCATACTTCTATTTTCTATTAGAGTAACGATCTTTTCAATTGTATTTCCTTGTTCATCATCAGCCTTATTAGATCCTGTTTCTTTGTCATTTGATTTAATTGTGCCATTGTCTTCATTGTTGTCCTTAGTTTTTACCTTTTGTAAAAAAATTACAGCACTTGACCACTGCTTTTCAAATTCCCCTTCATCTAATGGAGGCTGGCATTGTTGTTGATTTAAACCATAAGCAATTTTCTTTATTTGCCCCAATGACATTATGGATTTGTTTCGTTGTATGAGAGACTCCATCATCCCCAGCAGAGCCTCATGTCGGTTATGCCCTTCAAGTATCACAAAATCCTTATCAAACAGTTTTTCGATAGGGATTTTTTGATTGTTACTGTTGTCACAATTTAAAGTGTATTTTTTATATGTATCAAATAATCTGTCTTCTACTTCCTTCCCGCAAGTTTTAGGCTCTTTTGTCCCCATTATTTCATACGGCTGTCCATCCTTATGCAGGGAGGGACTACAAAACGCTATACCGTGTTCCCCTAATCCCTTTATTTCAATTGCCGGTGTTTCGTTATTCTTAATCTTGTCTCCCAGTTTTGCTACATCACT
>JADDOQ010000057.1:0-7947 GCA_016782315.1 Nitrososphaeraceae archaeon
ATGCATGATATTTGCTCTATAATATTTTGGATAGGGATTGATAATAAAAGAACCATATCTATTTGTACCTCCGGTTACTTTATGCCATATTATTTCCTCATGTAAATTCCATTTACCATCAGGTGAAACTAATTTTGAAAGAAGTAGATGAGGCAGTGGGATCAGTGTCCCGTTTACAACTTCATTTGCAATAACAATACAACAATATCCGCCCTCTTTTGTAACACGATAAACCTGCTCATTAAATACCGAAACTAAATTATTAAGGTAATCATCCAAGCTCACTTTAGTTATGCCTCTATAATATTCTAGGTTTTTCTTTGAAACATGTAAGTCATAATCAATTGCATTACCATATGGAGGAGACGTAATTGTTAATTGAATACTGTTAGAAGGAAAGTTTTTCAATATTTTTTCGCAATTTCCCAAAATAATTTTATCATATAGTGATTCTGGTCTAATCAGCATTTACTTTTGCTTTTATGTCAAGACCATAATTACAATAGTCTAAAAATGTAAACATTTTGATAAAAACAATTAACAATGAAAATTGTTCTTAATTTACTATTTTTCTAGTATGTATTCATCGGGAATTTCCATTCCAAAATGTCTTCCCGAAGGCCGCTTAGAAAATACCATTATTTCATCGCCTATTTTGGTATGAGTTACAGGTAAAATCTTGTGGTTTTTATCTAAAAATCTAATGGTTTCTGCATTTTGAACAATAATTGTACCTATTTCACTACCACAAATTGCCTTGAATAATCGTAGAGGTCGTGATTCTATTTTGGCTCGTCCAACCGAAACAATTCTCGCCATCCCTCTAGCATTAACTATTAAAATTTGATTGCCCGATTCCAATTCTGATAAATATTTTGTTGTTCCATCTGGTGTGATTGTATAGCTATGGACAGCTCCGGCGTTTACTCTAAAGGGTCTTGGGGATGTAAAGGAAGAACCAACAGATTCATTATGTACAAGAAACAAGAAATTCGATTTGTTCCCGATTAGCATACCTTCCCCTTCACAAAGCATTGAGACAGTATCGATACAAACTCTTTCGCCAATACCGATGTCTTTAATCTCCAGTATTTTTGCGGGAGCAATGTTAAATGCAAATTTTCTGATAATATGCTGTATCTTTGATACCTCATCCTCATCATTAGATTCGAAAATTATGCCATCTACACCTAATTCTAAAACAGTGAATAATGTTTCTATTTCCTCAATAGACTTTGCTAATGCATATATTTCTGTATCCGTTCCTTGAAGTGTTGCTATTATGTTCTCTAATGGAATAATTTTCCAGTCCTCTACATCAATAATTACAAAATTAGCTCCTTTTTCCGAAATTGTTTTTATTTCCTCTACATCTTTATTGCTTTTTACTTGTTTATAGACTCCAAACTGTTTTTTTATAAATGTTCTATTTTTATTCTCATGTTCTCTAAAATTAGGTGTAATCAGTTCTGTTTCATTATCTTTGTTGTTATTACCAATGCTTTTTAAATAGTTCAAAGAAAGATTTTCCAATTCTTCCGCATTATCTAACACAACATAATTAGCCTTGTCTGACGGATAAATAATACTCAAGTTAAGGTCATTTTGAATGTATTCAAAATATTCCGAAGGATTGATATACAAAAGGTCGATTTTATCTTTGACTTTATCAATAAACTTTAGAGTGTTTTCTTTGGATGTATTTGGTTTGCTTAGTGGCTTTAGAATGATTTTTTTTTGTTTTTTATTTTCTTTCAAATTTATATAACACTTCCTCTAGTTTTTTGTTTTCAATAATAATTTCATAAAGTGCTTTTATTGTTTTATTTGGATCAGAATTTTGAAATATATTCCTTCCAAACGTAACTCCTATAGCCCCTGCTTGAATTGCACCATGGCACATTTCCAAGGTATCTCGATTGGTTTTGGATTTTGGCCCGCCAGCTATAACTATTGGGACCGGACAACTTTTTACTACGTCTTTGAAGGTATCAATATTTCCCGTATAGACAGTTTTCACTATATCAGCTCCGGCTTCAGCACCTATTCTTGATGCATGAGCAATAGCAGTTGGATCATTTGGATTCTTGATATGTTCTCCTCTGGGATACATCATTGCGATCAATGGCATATTCCATTCATTACATTCATCAGCAATTAATCCTAGAGTATACAACATCATTGGCTCCTCACTTGATCCAATATTAATATGTAAAGAAACCGCATCAGCTCCTAATCTAATAGATTCCTTAACTGAACCCAATAGAACTTTTTTGTTAGGGTCCGGACCCAATGATGTGCTAGCAGACATATGTGCAATGATTCCTATTTTTAGCGGTCTCGGCAAGGTTTTAATTATTCCCTTATTAATAAGAATACAGCTTAAACCAGAGTTTTCAGTGTCATAGATAAACCTGTGTATATCTTTAATGCCTACTAACGGCCCGCTACTTATTCCATGATCCATTGGAATGCAAATCATTTTTCCATTGTTTAATATTCTACTTAGTCGAACATCTTTTCCAAGGACCATAATAAAAGGAAAATTATAAACCTATTTAAAAGTGATATGTTTTTAATTAAACTCTAAATCCGGGAACATACCCTTGGATTATGATTAGTTTAAATTACATATTGGTGGAAAGGAGAATTTATGCTCATTTCTACGAGTTAGATTTAACACATAATTGAGTCTGCCATCGGGAATATGTGGAAACATCTTTTTTAATAACGTATAATCAAAATTATTGTCTTTTTGTTTATTAATAAATGATAAAATAGAATCCAAATCATCAAATGAGAGGCCAATCTCACTTTCGGTTTCCTGGTTCTTCCACAATCTGGCACTGCTCTTTTTGGATATTATTTGGTGAGGGATGTTTAAGAACTTGGCATATTCTTTTAACTGGGTCTTGTAGAGATCCCCTATAGGAAACAGATCAGAGGCCCCATCGCCGTATTTTGTAAAATAACCGATAGTTAGTTCTGATTTATCTGCTGTTCCCAGAACAAATCTATTCATCAAGTTTGCATAATAATAGAGTATACACATTCTAGTCCTTGATATTAAATTTCCCCGTACTAAATTGTCATCTGTTTTTTCAAGGTTATCCAAAAATTGATTTTTAATGTTGTTGATATAAATTATTTTATAGTTTATTTTTAAAATTGAGCATATTTCCAAGGCGTCGTCTATGTCTTGCTGAGGTGTAATTTCTTTATCAGGCAATATTAATCCCAAAACTTTTTCCTTCCCTAAAGAATTGGACGCACAATAAGCTACTACTGAGGAGTCTATTCCACCGGATAACCCTAATACCACCCCATTAACATTCCCTGTCTGAACCTGATTTTTGATAAAAGCATTAATAGAGTTATTTATCAAATTAAAATTATCCATTAATACGAAAAATAGGTAAAGATAAGATAATATTAAATTTATTAATATGCATTTGAAATTCAAGGCAAATTGGCCGCAGTATCGACATCATAAGAATAACAATAAAGGTTTTAAATTAAAAATTTCTATTGATAGAATCGCTTTAATATTGAAACCAGATAATAAAAATATATTCGATGGATACACGGAATATTGGTTTAAGAAATATCGAAGTTGCAGATACGAAAATATGCTCAATTGACGGTGAAAACGGTAAGCTTATCTATAGAGGCTATGATATTTTGGATTTAGCCAATCACTCAACTTATGAAGAAACTGCTTATCTATTATTATTTGGAGAATTGCCAAATACTGAGGAACTAAATGAATTTAACAAAAAATTAACAGAATCAAGAATGATTCCACATTCTTTAATAAAGAATATGAAAAACAAACCTGTTAGTGCCCATCCTATGGATATTTTACAGTCATCTGTTTTAGAATTAGCTGATTATGATTTTAACCGATCAGATGAAGGAAAAGAAGCCAACATAACCAGAGCAATTTCGCTTATTGCTAAAATACCTACAATCGTGGCAGCATGGGATAGAATAAGAAACAAGATGGAGACAATTGAGCCATTGCAGGACAATTCTCATGCTCATAACTTTATTTTCATGCTAAAGGGGGAACAACCTAAGCATGAGGTTTCCAAGATATTTGATATTAGCTTGATACTACATGCTGAACACAGTTTTAATGCATCAACATTTGCAGCAAGGGAGATTGCATCTACAAGAGCTAGTATATATGCATGTGTAGGAGGCGCACTTGGTGCATTATCTGGAGAGCTTCATGGAGGGGCCAATATACAAGTAATGAAAATGTTATTAGAAATTGGAGATATTAACAATGTCGAACCATGGGTTAAAAAAAGACTAGCAAGCGGTGGGAGAGTAATGGGAATGGGACATGCGGTTTATAAGACGACAGATCCGCGCTCCGAAGTCCTAGCTACACTATCTAGAGCCATATCAAGGGAAAAGGATACAATATGGTATGATATGACCGAAAAAGTTGAACAGATAACAAAACAGATTATGCTTGAAAGCAAGAAAATATTGATTTATCCAAATGTTGATCTATACAGTGCATCATTATACTATAGTCTCGGGATTCCCGTTGACTTAAATACGCCCCTATTTGCCATCTCCAGAATAGCTGGATGGAATGCCCATATAATAGAAGAAAAATTTGCAGAGGCAGCCCCAAAACCAGCACTTTATAGACCAAAGGCAGTTTATGTTGGTAGATATTGTGGACCCATGGGTTGTGAATATATCAACATAATCAATCGAAAACCTAACAAATTGTTAAATAACAAACAGTAATTTATTCAATTGGAATAGGAGTAAATTTTAACATATTCCCCAATATTTATAAATTTATTTATAAATAAACTTTTATAATGCCATCAGAAGAGCAGTCTACAAAATACAAAGATGTCGGAATCGATATAAAAAGAATTAGAAATATACAAAACCAAATTGGAAAAGATATAGAAAAAACCTTACACTTCCTTGATTTTGGAAAAGTGATTTCAGGGTTTGGACATTATGCGGGTTTAATTGAAATCGGGGATAAAATAATGGCACTTCATACTGATGGAGTTGGAACTAAAATACTCATATCACAACTAATGAAAAAATACGATACAATAGGTATTGACTGTATAGCAATGAACGTTAATGACATTGTTTGTGTCGGCTCAAAACCATTAGGCTATTTGTCATATATTGCATTGCAAAAAACAAATTACACACTATTAAAAGAGATAACAAAAGGTTTGATCAAAGGTGCAAAGATGTCAAATGTTGCGATCGTTGGGGGTGAAACAGCTATATTACCGGATATAATAACAGGTAATGCAATTGACTATAACTTTGATTTAGCTGGAATGATTTTTGGCGTTATAGAGAATAGAAAAAAAATGATTCTCGGTAACAAAATAAAAAACGGTGACATCATCATAGGGATTGACAGTTCGGGATTACATTCTAATGGTTACACTCTTGCAAGAAAAGTGCTTTTAGAAAAATATAATATTAGCGATAGACCCGAATATTTAGAAACTAGTTTAGGAAAAGAACTTCTAAAGCCTACTGCCATTTATTCCAAAACAATTCTAAAACTAATTGAGGAATTTGACACTCAGGTAATACATGGATTATCTCATATCACCGGTGGGGCATTTACAAAGTTAAACAGATTAAATTATAATGTTGATTATGTTCTGGATAATCTTCCGGAAATAAGAGGTATTTTTAAACAGATAATGAAGGATGGAAAAATAAATGTAACAGAAATGTATAAAACATTTAACATGGGTATTGGGTTCTGCATTATTGCCTCAAAGGACAAGGCTGAGGATATAATGGAGGTTATAAACAAAGATAGTCTCAAATGCCAGGTAATAGGAAAAATAAAGTCAAATGGTAAAGGGAATACCATTATCAATAGTAATAATAACATGTTTAGAATCTAGTATTGTTGCAGTATACTCTTAATAATATAAAAAGGAAAACACTCATCCAGTATATGGTTTCTTTAACATCATTTTTTATTAATTTTTCAAAGTCAAGTTTTTTGTCGTCTTTTTCTTTTTTTTAAAACACCTTAGCTTTTTAAGGCCAAATTGGTTTGATGTATAGTCCTAAAAAAAATCCATATTGCCCTCATATTTTTATTAATGTGGGCATTTTATAACAACATTTTAATTCACAAAAGGTATTCATTTTAATATTTGCTTAAAGATAAAGATATCATTCAAACATCAGATGTTTTATTGAATTCAACTATTAACGACACAGAAAATATAACAAATAATGATATTTCCTATAAAAACGCATGTGAAGAAATTGCTAATGAAATATTAACTTTAGATATTCGCAATTCAGCATCACATATAAAAAAAGAAATATTTAAAATTACAAAAAATAAATCCTTAAAGTACAAGTTATCAAAAATTCCGAAAAATGTAGATATCTTTAAGCTTTTACCTGAGGGCAACCATTTCAAAGATTTACTAAAATTAAAGCCATCAAAAACTTCATCCGGTATTGCAGTTATCACTGTAATGCCAATGCCATTTGCATGTCCGCATGGAAAATGCATTTATTGTCCTGGCGGAGTTGATAACAACACACCTTTAAGTTATATCGGTACAGAACCCGTGACTAAAATTGCCCAACAAGTAAACTATGATCCTTTTAGGCAAGTTTGGACAAAAGTTATTCAGTTAATTGAAAGAGGGCACAATGTCGATAAGGCAGAGCTTGTTATTGTTGGAGGCACATTCCCTTTTTATCCAAAAGAATATCAGAAAAATTTTGTAAAAAAATGTTATGATGCTTTTAATTTATTTAATACGAAACTGTTAAATGACGGGTTTATTTTTGACCTTAACCACAAAACCTTATCAAAAAATTTAGAGTTAAGCGATAGCTTAGAAAAATCAAAAGAAAAGAACGAAAAAGCCGCTATTAGATGTGTTGGTCTTACCATTGAAACTAAACCAGATTATTGTAAAAAAGAACATGTCGATATGATGCTTGAGTTAGGAACTACTCGAATCGAGATAGGTGTCCAGTCCCTCAATGACGAAGTATTTAAAGCAGTTAATCGAGGACATAACTTAAATGATGTATTTGAGTCTTTTTATTTGGCAAAAAATAGCGGATATAAAATTACAGCGCATATGATGCCCGGCTTACCCAAATCATCGGTGAAACAGGACATTAGCGATTTTAAAATGCTATTTGATGATCAAAGATTAAAGCCCGATATGCTAAAAATTTACCCAACTGTTGTTATAAAAAATACTGGTCTCTATAAGATCTATAAAGAAAAGAAATATACTAGTTACTCCACAAACGATTTAGTTAGCATTTTAGTTGACGTTAAAAAGATAGTGCCGCCTTGGGTTAGAATAATGAGGATTCAAAGGGAAATAGAGCCAAATGATGTAATTTCCGGGCCCAAGATTGGAAACCTAAGACAATTGGTTTCACTTGAGTTGAAAAAACAAGGGGTAAAATGTAAATGTATCAGGTGCCGCGAGATAGGTCTAAAGGACACCGATAAGGAGTATTTCCAGGAAGATTTAACTTTATTAAGAACAGATTATTTATCGTCAGACGGCAAAGAGATATTCCTTTCATTTGAATCCAAAGATAAGGAAAATCTCTTTGGGTTTTTGAGATTAAGAATCATGTCACACCCCCAAAGAAAAGAATTGATTGACACAGGGGAAAATAACGCCCTTTCTTCATCAACGCATTCAAAAGCGTTTCAATCAGCTATTGTTAGGGAATTGCATGTTTACGGCCCATTGGTAAAGATTGGATCAAAATCAGAAGAATACAGAAATAATCTGAAAAGAAAAGGGAGTTTGATTTACCAGCACAAAGGTTTAGGGCAAAATTTGCTGAAGGAAGCAGAGAAAATTTGTAGAGAAGAATTTGGCATAAAAAAATTGTCAGTAATCAGTGCTATAGGAACTAGAGAAT
>JADDOQ010000057.1:8077-9715 GCA_016782315.1 Nitrososphaeraceae archaeon
ATCAGTGCTATAGGAACTAGAGAATATTATAAAAAGTTTGGATATGTTATTAATGGACCTTATGTAACAAAAGCAATATAGAAAAATGGAAGACTCTTTGGAAGAAATTACAATTGGTAAAGGAACGTGGATAGACAAGGTAGCTTTTACCATTATAGAAAGAGAGAAAAAACTTGGCAGATCTGTTGATTTGATTAAAGTAGAAAGTGGTTTAGGGGCATCTGGAATTCCTCATATCGGAAGTATGGGGGACGCTGTAAGGGCATTTGGAATTTCTCTTGCATTGCAAAATATGGGTTATAAATCAGAATTAATAGCATTCTCAGATGATTTAGACGGTCTTAGAAAGGTTCCAGAGGGGCTCCCAGAATGGTTAAATAATTATTTATGTAAGCCCGTTTCCTCAATACCGGATCCTTTTGGTGACTGTCATGAATCTTATGGTTCACATATGAGTAGCCTACTGCTAGAAGACCTTGACAGAGTTGGGGTCAATTATAAATTTAAAAGCGGAACTGAAGTATACAAGAGCGGAGTATTATCAAATCAAATTCACAACATTTTAGAAAACAGTAAAATTATAGGTGATGAGATTGCAATCTCCACAGGTCAGCAAAAATATACCAAATTTCTTCCTTTTTTTCCCATATGTGAGCAATGCGGTAGGCTTTATGTGGCAAATGCAGTGGATTATTTTCCCAAGGAAAAAACTATAAGTTATTCTTGTATTGGGAATACAATAAATAGGAAACATATTGATGGCTGTGGATATAGTGGAGAAATCCGGATTGGAAATGACAATGGTAATGGGAAATTAGCATGGAAGGTAGAATTTGCGGCGCGATGGCATGCTTTTGATGTGAGATTTGAAGCATTTGGGAAAGACATAATGGATTCTGTAAGAATCAACGATTGGGTTTCAAGTGAAATTTTGGGATTCCATCACCCTTTGCACATAAAATATGAAATGTTTTTAGATAAAGGCGGCAGAAAAATTAGTAAATCTGCTGGAAACGTATTGACCCCACAAATGTGGCTTAAATACGGAACACCTGAATCACTTTTATTATTACTATACAAAAGAATAACCGGAACAAGGCACGTAAGTATTGAGGACATCCCAAATCTTATGGATGAATATGATTTATACGAAGATATATTTTTTGATAAAATAAAGGAAAAAAACAAGAACAAAACAACAAAGATAAAAGGCGTTTATGAGTATGTAAATAACCTAAATCCACCGCATATGCCATCGATTCACATACCTTACAGAATACTAATCCAACAATCAGAATTGTTTGTTGACCAAAACATAGATTCTATAAAAAAAATAAATGAAAGGCTACTAAAATATGGTCTAATAAAAGAAGAAGATACTGAACTATCTAATAAAATAAAACTAGCACTCAATTGGGCCAGAGAGATTAAAGAAATTTATGATGAAGCAGATATTGAAGAAGTAATTTCAACAAAAATACAGTTAGAAGACAAGCAGAAAAAAGCGATAGCAGAAGTATTGTCACAGTTAAACCTGATTGCAAACGAAATGGAAAGGTCTTCTGCAATTGTTGACAATGACGAATTATATCAGAAAGTACAAACAATCATCTTCCAAAAATCCAAGGAAAACGGGAT
>JADDOQ010000057.1:9809-12621 GCA_016782315.1 Nitrososphaeraceae archaeon
AAGAATGTTATACATAAGATTGAAAAGAAGATAACATAAGATATTATTTATGTAGCACAAATAAATTTTGCTATTTATTTTAAAAATTTTATAGGGATCCATTATTATGCGCATATTTCTTTATGCTTTTAGAAAACAATATTATAATAAATTTATCCACTGTCACTAAACAATATTGCACCGTTTTTTTGTATATCCTATTGTAACATTTTTATCAAAAGTACAAAATTGCAATAGCACAATATACGCATATATGTTGGTATGTACCAGTTTTCCTTTTTTTCAAATAAACGTTTTTGAAATATTAAAATTCAATATTTAATGTATTAATTGTTTAAATTGAATAATGATGCCCACATTAGTAACTTTATCTGTTGTTAGTTATAACTTTCATAATGAAAAATCCATAATTATTAAACCAACCAAAATGTATATATATTCTTTATAGATAACATCAGTATTTTAAAATATTTATGTCATTTTTTATTATGAAATCAATATTAGAATAATTAATAGATATAATTTTCATCACAATAAACTAAAAGTTTAATTTTTGTACACAACATCTACATATCAGTTGAATTACGAGCTTCCAGATATAGATTCAGATGAATTTTACATAAAATCGGAAAACGAAAGAATGACGATCTACAGAAAACTTTTTGCGGAAATGAGGCTGAACAGGCTTTATTATCACAGCTTCATGATGAAATTCTTTCTTGGAATAAAAAACCAAGAAGAGGTAAAATCCCTTCTGCAATCCAACATTAGCTTTTTAGACAAAATGCTTGTTTGGATAGATAGGTTAAAGGAAAATGGAAACTATGAAGAATTTAATAGGGCATGTAAAGACGAAATGGATGCAATAGAAAAGATAATTCAAACCTATAAAGGTCGTATGAAGGTATAAAGTGAAACAAACAAAACAACAAAAAACTAAATAGTCGAGTTGTAGCCTAATTTCTTTAGATAATCCAAAATCGAATACAGGATTTTTTGAGAATCAGTGTGTCTTTCAAGGGAAATCCGAATTATGTATTTTTCAAGTGGAAAGGTTAATAATTCAATTTTTTCTCTGACAGTCAAAGAATAAATAACCTTCCCCAACATAGTATCAAAGTCTGTGTGAATCTTGTTTATTAGGGCATATTCCATGTAAATTTTAATTGATTCGGTTTCATTTTCCAAGGATATCTTCCCCGGCCTCATTCCGCCATATACAAGTTTACCCATTTCATCAATAAAACCTATGAATCGCACGTTATTATCTAAACTTAAAATATAGTCATACATCGCCTTAAAATCTATTATCATGTTTTATTTTTAATATGACTATATATTAGATTATCACAGAAAAAATGAACTATATTTAATAATTCCTATGTCACACAATATGAAATGCAAAGAGGGCACAGAATATTAGTCGTAAGCGGCATTTTATTTGTCACATCCATAAGTATTTCTTTTGTATGGGGCATTACTTTTAGTGGGCTGTTCATATCAAATAATCAAGGGCTATTAGCAAACCAAATCACACTAACCACTTTGCATACCTACAATACCAGTATTTATATAGATTCTATAGATAGACCACTCACTTTAGCTATAGATTCCATCAATAACAATCAGTTAAAACTAAGAGAAATTGTGACTGGACCTTCGGGGGAAGTAATCTCAAACTCCACTTTTCAAAAAACATATTTTTCTACAATAAAACCAAACAAAACGGGGGAGTATGAATTAGCATTAGTTCAGCTACAGAACAAAACTCTCGATAATACCACACTGTACATGCTGTTTGGGGTTTTACCGTTTCTCAAAGATAATGGTGAATTGGAATTGGGTGTATTCACAGGTTTAATTGTGGGGATATTTCTTTTTGTAGGTGGTATCTTTTTCCTAATTGCAGGATTAGTTATATTATTCAAAGACAGGAATAGGCGACAAAGCTTGAGAAAGTTTATCCCCCGATAAATGTAATAGAATTATTGAAGATGGTAACAATGGCATAAAAAAACATCTTTATTTTATGCTAAAAAAAGGATACCACAATAGCATCTAAATCAAAAAAACAATAACAACAGTAATAGTAATAATTGAATCGTCTGTTAGTTATACTTAATGCTTTTTTGGAATTGGTTATAGAGAGAAAAAATTATTGGAAAGTTATGGATTTTAAAAAAAGTTATTGGGGTATTACCGCTGTGAATGGCAAATCAAACGATTTGTAAAATGGTGAAATCTCAAACACACCAGCATCTGACCCTAGGTTTGGTGAACCTTTGGTGTTAAAGTTTTCATAAGCAGGGCTTTGTGATTGAGGTCCAGAAGATGGTTTATCTGCAATGCCGACATTTGGAGTTGCTTCCGATGTAAGTGGTTTAGCGTCGCTTTCAGTTCCGCCTGACTGTAAATCCTTTTCTTCTTCTGCTGCTGGATTGCCGTTTGATGTCTCAGTTGCGCCTTCTGCTGCTGGATTGCCGTTTGATGTCTCAGTTGCGCCTTCTGCTGCTGGATTGCCGTTTGATGTCTCGGCTTCCTCTTCCACTTTGGAGGGTGTTATTATTGGTTTATCTGTTGTTTCATCATCAATGGTAGAAGCATCGGAATTATAGTCTGCAACTGGCTTAATATCATCTATATTCGTTAAATCAGGATTTTGATAAGGTTCATTTGAGTATTTTTGAGCCCCTTTGAATACATTATCGTAGCATACAAATGCATCTAGCATTTCAAAATTTTGATCCTTGTTGACATGTTTTGTAACACAATTAAAATAGTAATTGAGGGCGCTGGCATATGAAATTAAACT
>JADDOQ010000200.1 GCA_016782315.1 Nitrososphaeraceae archaeon
TTTGCCTCTGATGTTGATTCTGAAAGAGCAACAAGTATCGAGGATTACCAAAACACCTGTGCAGATTTCATTATTGATATAAGCAAAGATTATAAAGACTGGGTTGATCGGTATAATCTCTCAGCAGATGAAGAAAATACTCGAAAGGCGATAATCGACAATATTGTAAAAACTACTAATGATTTTATTTTCAGATTTGGAGACACCATTAAAAAAATAGACATCATAATGAATGATGGCATTAATAAAATGGCAGAGAATACCGCGGGGTACCCCTTTAAGTTTGACATTTATGCAAACAATAGCAGCAGATACATAATCCACGATAAAAAATCAATAAAGATAAGCCTCAAGGCATTTCCAAGAGCAGGAAGACAAATCAGAATCTGTAATTATGACAAGGATCAGGTTTTTTTAATCAGCTCAAGTAACCCTGTTGAGTTTAATTATAGCAACACATGCTTTGAACCTTCAGATTTGCTTGATGATTTTATATTGGTAAAACCGAAGAAATTTGACACAACAGATGTCATATCCATTACAATAAAAGCGGAGGAAGTTGAAAATAATGTTACAATGGAAAGCCGTGGATATACATCCTTGTTTATTATAAAATAAGGTCGGGCGTCTACTAAGATCCAATCTTTAAATCAGGTGAGCAAATAGACCTCAAGCACTCCAATGCAGACAAGATTGCCAAATAACTTGTCTTTGGGTTTTCGGGACTTGGCCTATTGCTAATTTTGATTGTAAACTCCCCAAATTTCCATTTTACGCATATCTCATGGATATTGTTTGTTACCTCTGGATCTAACACTATCTTTACAACAGTCTGTTTGAATCCTATTCCAGCTAGACTTATTAAAGCAGACACATTGACATTAGAAGGGAATTGTTTTATTGCATCTTCTGCATTGCCCTCAAAAATAACTTGCTTGTTTAATATTTCATCTACATTTATTTTAAAATTTGTAAAAAAAGGTGCCCCTTTCAATGATTTGTTATTCTTGGTTGTTGTCAAAGTAATTGAATCTATATGGTTTTTTATGCTTCTAATTAGGTCTATCCCACCTATTGCCCCAGACGGTAGAAATACATTGCTGGATTTCATTTTGATAAGGTGTATAATCTCTCTATAGAAATCATAGTCTGAAAAAACCCCTACGCTCATTATCATCATATCCTTTCCCCCCTTAAGAACATCAATCCCATAGAGTGATGCTGCAGTTATTGAAGCAGCCTCGATAACTAAATCAATTTTTTTAAATTGCGGAGATTCCATGAAATCTTTAAAATTGCTGAAAACAGCGGGTTTATTTGTTAACTTGTCAAAAACGGTTTTCAACTTGTTCTTATCGATATCGAAAATTATAGACAACGAACAATTAGGAATTTTGTTCATGTCTATGTTTTGAGCCAATTCACTTCCAATAACACCGCAGCCAACTATCGCTATTTCTTTATTCAATATTTACTGAAACAATAAAACTACTACTGTTTATTTATTTTTTTAACAATTTGAAAAAGACATTAAATTATTTGTATTTATATGCATAATAATATCTTTTTCTGATGCCTTATTGAGCTTTGTTTAGCTTTTCGTTTTTTAACATGACGTTTTCCCTCATTTGTTTTTTATACTGAATTATTTTTAACGATAACTCTTTTGAATTGGTTGCCAAGATGGAGCAGGCAAAAATACCCGCATTTTTAGCGCCATTAATGGCCATAGTTGCAACGGGTACCCCGGGTGGCATTTGTACGATAGATAGGAGAGAATCCATTCCGTTTATCGAAGACAACGATCTGATTGGAACTCCTATCACGGGTAACGGGGTCAATGAGGCAACCATGCCTGGTAGATGTGCCGATCCGCCTGCTCCCGCAATTATTACCTTTATGCCCCTTAACCCGGCGTTTTGAGCAAAATCATACATAAGTGCTGGAGTTCGATGTGCCGATATAATTTTGATTTCGTGTTGCACATCAAAATCATTTAGGATTTGTGATGCTTCCCTCATGATGTCAAGGTCCGAATCGCTGCCCATGATAATGCTAACAATTGGCAGATTTACTTGTTGTTTTGTTTCATCACCTAAATTAAGGGTGGAAGTTTTTTTTCCGTTAGTTGTCTTTTTGGTGCTTTTTTGGGTTATAACCACTATTCCATATAATTGTATATATATGCATATCAAACGGTTTAAAATATTTTTTATTACTCAAGATTTGACTTCCTTTATCTCAATAACCTCTTTGATTTTATTTGAAACTTCTATTGGATTATTGTTTTTGAGAAGAGCGGTTACATGACCCAATTTTCGATTACGATTCGATAGCCTTTTACCGTAGATATGCATTTTTATGCCATCTAAAGAAAATAGTTTGTCGATTCCGCATATTTCGTACTCTCCTTTTATTTTATCCGGTCCAAGCAGATTGATCATAACTGCATTGGAAAGTAGGAATGGTTTTGGCAACGGATAGTCCAATATTGCCCTAATGTGTTGTTCGAATTGAGAGATGGAGCATGCCTCTATAGTATAATGTCCTGAATTATGGGGTCTTGGAGCTATTTCATTGATAAGAACATTATCATTTGGATCTACAAACATCTCTATTCCAAAAATTCCGGAGCCTTTCAATGACTTGATTGTCTTGATTGCAAGATCATTAGCCTTTGTTTCTACTTCTTTAGTAATTCTCGCTGGCACTATGGTTAAATCCAAAATATTCTCTTTATGGATATTTTCGCAAATCGGAAACGCAGATACCTCGCCAGAGGGATTTCTCGCCACCATAATTGAAATCTCTTTTTTAAAATCAATATATTCCTCGACCATACACTGTTTGCCTTTGAAGTGAAAAAATGCTGATGTTATTTGATCCTCGGTCTTAATCAAGAAATTTCCTCGACCATCATAAGAATCTTCACAAGCTTTTAGCATTATAGGCAATCCATACTCCATACAAATGTTCCGCAAATGACTTTCAGAAGTTATTAAATCAAATTTAGGAACATTAATGCCATTTTCTTTTAAAAATTTTTTTTGGCGATACTTGTTCTGAATTATATGTAATGTTGATGGTGAGGGTTGAACAGGGAAGTCATCTTTAACTAACCTATTGAGAGCAGTGGTGTTTGCAAGTTCTATTTCATATGTGATGATATCTACTTCTTTTGAGAGATCATAAATCTTTTGCTCGTCTGAAAAATTGCCAACTATTACCTTATCTGCAATAGCGGATGCAGGGCAATCATGAGTGGGATCTAATATAATAACGGTCATGTGCATACGTTTAGCTTCCTGAGCCAACATTTTGCCAAGTTGCCCACCGCCGACTATTCCTAGTTTGATAGGTTTGGCTATTGAAAACTTCTCTTTGGATATTGTCAATTATTCTATTTTAGAAATCTAACCCATTTAAAAATTAAAAGTTTATCCAAACAGGTATAGAAAAATTCGCAATTCAGCCCATCATTTATTATGGATGCTATTTTACAAATATTTTTATTGCCTGTGGCGGGCAAACATTTTCA
>JADDOQ010000201.1:0-2896 GCA_016782315.1 Nitrososphaeraceae archaeon
GTTTGCGGTTTTGTTTTTGTTGTTATCATCGTTGTCTTTGCCTGTTTGATTGCTATTATTCTTTGATGCTTCATCCATAATCTGCAAATTCCAATATCCGCCCTGAATCCAGGTAACATCCCCATCTTTAATTTGGTTATTCGCAAAATGCCCAGCTGCGTGCATTATAATCTCAGATTTGTTTTGTTGGTCGGTGTTATTGTTTGGTGGGGAACCATTTGTAGAAGGTTGTTGTGCTTTTGCATACTGGGGAGCACCACCATATGACGCGAAATTTTTCTCAACTTCTGATGGTGACAAGGACTGCAAGGTCGCTAAAAATACAATTCCAATAAAAAATATGATGGGCAGTTTACCTTTCGGTAAAAACACAGAAAAAGAAACGGTCATACTTGTTTTAGTGTTGACATAAAATAAATTCATTTAGTTGATATGATAGCAGAACGGTTTTAAAGCAATGGTGGATAGTGATTGTAAATTTTCATAACCATTAACAAACACGATAACAATCAAGAGGATAAACAGATTCATTGCACTTAAATTGCGGTAGACTATTGGTTCAACGCACCTGAGTGTGGTGAAAAAGACATGATGTTCAGGGTTGCGGAAGGGATTAGGTTGACAGAATATCTGCAGCGACAACCCATTCAGGCTTAAGCACGATTAGGATGTTTCTGCATTATGACATTTCTATCGCTGAAACCCATATAAACATAAAGGTGCAATCTAACGAGAATCCAGTTTTTGTTTCCAAGAACTTAACGATGATTTTTTTATATGGCTATCATCTGTGTTTCTGCACCAACAATATTGCATACCATCTCATTGGCAAACCGTATCCAACCAATGGTTTTTTGAGGTTGGGCTGAAGATGCTGCTGCTGTAACTATTAAAATAGGAGTCCTAACGCTGCTGGGCTATTAGATATTGTCGAAACTTTGGGTTGTTGTGAACTAACTGAATACACCTCTACAATAAGTATGCCAACAAATGAGTTTGATAAAATTGGATACAATTGCCAAAATGATTGAAACAGAGTTATTATTTTATGGTTAAAGGCGGCCGCATGGCAGCCGTAACAATGCATTTCTATTAAAAAAATAAGTGCGCTACATTATGCACAATTATGCACAAAGAGGATTGTCTTCTGCCATAATTGCCTTTGCCATAACAATTAATAGTAAATCAGGTGAAAACTATGTAGTCAATATTTTTATGCAAAATCAATATACAAACACGTTATTCACAATTGCAGTTGTTATAAATACGCTTACGGCAATATTGCAAATCGGTTCGGCTAATTTGGCATTTTCTCAAGCTGTTGAGCTGCTTCCAATAATTACAGGTAATGATACACTCGATAGAAGTTTACCTGTATTTTATGAATGCATAGAAGAAGCAGTAGATGCAAGTGTAAATGCACAGCAAGATCCCTATTTTGAAGATGAGCCAACAAAGAACGAAGTGAGAGAGTGTTATAGGGCAGTGTTTATAGACAACCCATCAGAAGTAGCGAGTAACGATGATATGATGGAAGAAGATGAAGATGAAGATGAAGAGAGCGGGGGGTAAGAACAGACATGCATATTAAAAATAATGCTAAAATGACAACATTAAGCAAATTAGCTGTTGCAGCAACCTTGGTAATTTTCATTCAAATCGATTTGATAGGCAATGCTCATGCTTTGACAAGATTTAATAATTGTGTAACAAGGGACGCAAACAATCACGGAACGCTTTCCTTGGCAGATGTTGAGAATTGCTATGATACTGTGTTTAAGGGGGCTCAAGATGCAGATGATGATGGTAGACCTTTAGGTTTATTACGATAACAAACTCGTTTTTGTGTTTGCTGCAAAGGTCTTCACGGTTAACGTGAAGGTAGTCATAATAATTTTCATACTCTTCCATCCATCCCAAATCGTCATCTGGTGTCATGGTTAAAGGTGCTATAACTAGTCACTATTCATTTAAAAAATATTTTATTAGATACAAGAAGGAATAAAACTGTTCAGCAAGTTCATCTTAATAGGTTTTGGGGACTATGATATGGCATTTGTTGTTGTTGTTGTTGTTGTTGTTGTAATCAACTAAAATTGCATATATTTTTTAAAACCATTCCAGTCAGAATTGTCTTTGTCATCCCATTTTTCAAAAAAAATGACATCAGAGAGACTCATTCTCTTTAGCCACTTGTCCTCTTCCAAATCAGGCATATCGTTAAACTTTTCAACATGGCCCAAACACAGATACGCAATTGGTTTCACGCTATTTGGCAGGTTTATGACACTGGATAGATCAGAATTATCTAATATGCTAACCCAACCAACACCTATATCCTCAACACGTGCCGCAAGCCAGAGGTTTTGGATTGCACAACAAACACTGTAAATCCCTGCCTCCTCAATTGTCATCCTGCCGATAACAAAAGGCGCAAACCTGTCTTTGTCATAGGTCACGCAGATATTCAAGTCAGACTCCAATATGCCTTCCAACTTCAAACTCTGGTATTTTTCCTGTCTTTCCTTATTGTCTTCCAAAAGGCCGATGGACTTGAGCCTTTCCTTTAGAAATGAGTCTTTGACCTTTAGACGGGTATCCATGTCTTTTATCAATATAAAGTTCCATGGTTGTGAATAGCCAACCGAGGGCGCATGGTGCGCAGCCTTTAAGATATTGTAAATGGTTTTATCTTCAAAGCTTTTGTTTGTGAATCGCTTTCTAACATGCCGCCTTGAAAAGATAACATTATAAAAAATATCTTTTTCCAATTCATTAAATTTTTTATTGCAAAGGTGTTTGTCCATATTGTTCAAAAAGTTTCCATCAACTTCAGTTTTGTATTAGAGACACCTTCATAATAATTTCTATTTTGTTTTATCATCTTTGTGTTCCA
>JADDOQ010000201.1:2949-3366 GCA_016782315.1 Nitrososphaeraceae archaeon
TAAAATAACATCAATTGGTTTCTTCTTTTGGCGTGTATTTTCTTTGCTGCGGCAGCATTATGTATACACATGCCGAGCCGCACATTGTACAGGGCACATTGTTGTCTGTGTGCTGCTCACTGTGTCGGAAATGGATTTCCTTTGCCTTTTCGGGGTCTATTGATAACGACAACTGTTTGTCCCAATCAAGTGTTCTTCTTGCTTCGGTCATCTCTCTGTCCCATTTTATTGCCCTTTCCCTCATCTTTACCAAATCTCCAGCATGCGCGGCTATCCTGTACGCAATCAACCCCTCCCTGACTTCGTTTTCGTTTGGAAGTGCTAGGTGCTCTGCAGGCGTCAAATAGCAAAGCAAATCCACCCCCTCAGAAGCTGAAATTGCAGCCCCTATGGCACTCGCAATATGGTCATAACCTG
>JADDOQ010000202.1:0-1462 GCA_016782315.1 Nitrososphaeraceae archaeon
CTGAGAAAATCCTTAAGATTTATCTGCAACAAGAATAACATAACTTCATCTAGTAAACTTATAAAATAAACTTTTTAACCTCTTTGTTAAATAATTTTATGTGTTGACAAGCTTACGCAATGTTAATATCGAAAGACATCTCTTAGCGAGCAACTCCAACGCCTACAAACACTACAAAGGTGTTTATCTATTTACATTTGCTTTAGCATTTGCTTTAGTCACATCCGTCGCTTTATCTCTTTGCAATCTAAATGCACAAGCTCAAGCACAAGAATATGGAGCACCTGCAATTGCTGACCAAAAAGTCTTTAGGGTCATTGTACAGGTTACCAACAATGCATATGCCGATGAGGTAGGTGCAATTCATGTTTACATAGACGGAACGGATATATCCAAGGTATTAAACGGTGTGATCTGCCCTGCAGAATCAACCGTCGACTACACATTTGATTTTAACTCCGATGACGTCCCCGTCGGTAAGGGATTTACCGCGGAAATGGTATACGGAGATGATGTGATTAAAAGAACATATGGAGTAAACAGTCCATCAAAAGCACCTGAGGTGGCCCAAATATCTATACCGTAACCTATGCTTTATTGTGGATTTTTTTTGCGATGTTGACCTGCTTATCTGGCGTCTCTTTGATTATTTCTTGGGGATAGGGCCAAAATATGCGGTTATATTAGATTAAATATGCCTTAATTTAGCTCCTGTTCAAAAAGTGCATTCAAGGGGTTACTTAAAACATAAGTGATGACTATATGGGTGTTTTGGATTGCAATATCTTGTAATATGTGTGGTTTTTTATGTTTTTTCAATTATAAATTATAGTTATTTTTATTTTCAATCATCTTGGCATTGTAACTCTTTTCTCTGCATCTTTTTCATTTTGCCTAAACCGATATCCAATGGGCGGGTAGTGATCCTACATAACCTAATGGCTCTTTGATGTCGCTAGTGTACAATTATAGTATTTGTTTTCACAAAATCGATCCTCAAAAGATAAAATGATTTTTCCATTTCTGCAATGCATGATTAAAAGTTTTTTCCTGTCTACTCAACACAAGAAGGCTTCATCTGACCTTAATGCAGGTGAAGAATTTTTTTCTCTCTGTGCGATTTCTTCTGCTAACTTAGTTTGGAACCATTCTGGCTTTAGTTCTGCATGGGCCAACGCTTTACCGTTTGAACTCCTCATAAATTATTGCCAATTCATTGTGGCTGATCTGTTAGTCATTCGGCATTATGTTTAAGCTAATTTTTGATTGAAGCTGGTGCATCTGCAAAGTTTGTTTTTACCTTATGTGTTTTTTTCATTTCCTGTAAACAAAAAGTAACTCTGAGTCACTCAATTGGCAGTTTTGCATAGTGGATGAAGACGGGTATTTTAAAATAATTTGTGACAAAAGCCATCCATTTTTATGCCAATTGCTAAAGAGGTTCATTTGATACCACTCAACA
>JADDOQ010000202.1:1615-3510 GCA_016782315.1 Nitrososphaeraceae archaeon
GTTTTATATTTTGTATGTCATAACATCACTGAAATATTTCTAATCTCCTGCGAAACAGAGGCCAAGGGTATGTTTGAATATGTTTCCATCCCCTAATTTATCATCAATAGATCTGATTCCAAAGGCTGAAACAAATGAGTGGAAAAACGTGTTTGTAGGGTGTGACCCAACTCCATTGAAGATAGGCCAGAACTGTAAGATACAGATGTAGCCGAAGCATTTTTACCCTGCTGTGGTAAAAGGAGCAATTAAATTATAAAGATAATGATGGCTGAGAAGATGCAAGAACAATATAGGTCCCAAGATTGCAATTCTTAATCTGAAACTTAAATTATATGTTTATTTTATTTTATTGTTTTAATAAATTACATGGAAGAAGGGACACAACAAGGTTGCTGCTGTAACGGGGAGCTCAAGCGGAATAGGCCGTGAAGTTTCATTAGAGCTTGCAAGAAATGGGTTTACGGCATACGCGACAATGAGAAACTTGGCAAAAAGCTCTGAGCTAAAGACCATTGCAGACAGAGAGAAACTGCCATTAAAAATAATACAGCTTGATGTCACAGATGACATCTCTGTCAAGAGTGCAATTCAAGCAATATCTGATGAAAGTAACAGAATAGATATATTTGTAAATAATGCCGGATATGGGTTGACAGGAGCACTAGAGGATCTAGATATAGACAAATAAAATCACAATATGAAACAAACGTGTTTGGATTGATAAGGACCACACAAGATTTGCTTCCGATAATGAGAAAACAAAACTCGGGAACAATTGTCAATATAAGCTCAGGTCTTGGCCGGTTTGGCATCGCTGCAAGCTCTGCCTATGTAAGCTCAAAATTTGCAGTAGAGGGGTCGAGTGAATCAATGTCGTATGAACTTGAGCCCTTTGGTATCAGGACAATACTCACAGAACCAGGCGTGATTAAAACAAGTTTTATCCAATCAGCAGTCTTGGCAAAAAAATCCCAAGATCCTAAATCGCCATACATTCAGTTAATGAATGGTATGGAAAGTGGGGTGGATAAACTGGTTGAAAACGGGGCGAGTCCGGAATATGTTGCAAAGGTGGTGCTTGATGCCATTATGGACAAAAAACCAAAGATAAGGTAAGGTACTTGGCCGGTAAGGATGTCGAGCAAATACTGGATATCAAAAACAAAATGTCATCTGAAGACTTTCATAACATACTAAAGCAAATGTGATTAATTAACATACCTATTTCTATAACAAAAGCAATATCTTATCCAATATTAGGTGATACTAATAACAATGATCAAGAAATGGCATAGGGTACATATGGATATAGGGTGATACTTATTGAAATGTGGTTATCAAGGGGTTAACAGCTTGGAATGGCTTTGAAATGGATTTTTTTACCTTACAGTATTGATTGATTTCGGCCAATCGGTATCGCATGCATCCAAACAATCAATACCGTATCAGCCGTTAGTTTATATATGTCAAATTAATAGCACACAGTAATACGCTGCGTAAAACTTATAGTTAATATGGCGTAAACAAGGAAATGGGAAGAACCATTCCGTCTTTTAGGCAATTATTGGAAATAGAGAAATTAAGTTGGTCTTGCTTTAAAAAGGAGTTGCCAACTAAAATAGATAAAAAGGCATTTGATAAACTATTTGAAAATGCTAAACTGTATGCTTCATATCTGTCCAATGCCGTTAATTCCATTCCATTGGAATCTGTTATGATGGGTGCTCTGTATCATAATTATAAAACACTTTTAGAGATCAACAAAGAAAAGGCAGCAGAATGCGATAACCTCGGTAATGACATTACGATAGAAAGCGAACTACAACTACAGTTATTAATTGATAATAAACCCAATGGTAAAATATTGTTTGATAAAACTTGCGAAAAGTGGC
>JADDOQ010000058.1:0-10041 GCA_016782315.1 Nitrososphaeraceae archaeon
CTTTTGTAAATGGGTATAACATATTAAATGATTCTTCCAAAGTTAGGTCCAGTATAGGTATTGTATTTCAGGCCCCTAGTAGTGACGACATCCTTACTGGGTATGAAAACCTAAAAATTCATTCGTTATTATACAATGTTCCTTCACCTATTCGCAAAAAACGAATAGAAGATGTGTTGGAGTTAGTTGGGTTAACAAATAGGAAAGATGATCAGGTAAAGAAATATTCGGGCGGTATGCGAAGACGTCTTGAAATTGCCAGGGGGTTGCTTCATAAACCAAAGGTAATTTTTCTCGATGAACCTACACTTGGCCTGGATCCAAGCAGTAGAGAGGTAATGTGGGAGTACATTAAAAGATTGGTAAATGAGGAAAAAATCACAATAATATTGACTACTCATTACATGGAGGAAGCTGATACCCTATGTAACAGGATCGGATTTATAGATAAAGGTAAAATAATTGCACTCAATTCGCCTTTAAAGTTAAAAGAAGGCCTTGGTGGAGAAATAATCCATGTTCAATTGGATAGTAATGGAATAATCGGGATGGAAAAAACTATTAGTTTAGTAGAGGAATTTGATTTTGTACACAAAGTGGATAGATCTACAAAATCAGGGGAAATTATTATTTATGTCGATAACGCAAACCGCAACCTCCCGGTTATTTTCAAATACCTAAATGAGGGGATTAATGCCAGTGTTTTATCTGTAAATTTTAAAAGACCCACCCTAAATGATGTGTTTCTAAAATTCACTGGAAGGCACATCACAGATCAACAAGACAAAGAAGGCTCAGAGGGTGGTTTTATGGAGCGATACGCACAATATGGAAAAAAATAGTCAAAAACATTTTAAATTCGATCTTGAGTTAGGTAAATTGTATGCAATTTGGCTAAGGGAGTTCAAGGTATTTTTAAGAGAAAAGAGCAGGCTTGTGGCCTCGACGTTTACTCCCTTGTTATGGTTATTTGTTCTTGGAGGCGGATTGGGATCAACCATATCCGCCCCGTCCAATAGTTCAAATATTGGATATCAGGAATTCATTTTCCCTGGCATAGTTATAATGTCTGTAATATTTTCATCAGTGTTTTTTGGAGCCTATATTATTTGGGATAGAAAATTCGATTTTCTTAAAAGCGTAATGGTAGCTCCTGTCAGAAGAAGTACAATCTTTTTAGGGAAAACTTTAGGGGGTATGACAACCTCATTGATACAGGCATTAATATTACTGGGAATAGGGGTAGTTATTGGAATTGATTACACCCCGTATTCTGTGATATCTTTTGTCGTAATAGTTCTAATGTTGTCATTCGCTTTAACTTCCCTGGGTTTAGCTATTGGAAGTTATATGGAAAGTTTGGAAGGATTTCAATTGATAGTGAGTTTTGTGGCTTTTCCTCTCTATTTCCTTAGTGGTGCCTTGTTTCCTCTAGATAATATCCCCTCATGGTTATCAATTTTAACTAGTTTCAACCCGGCAACATATGCGGTTGAAGCATTAAGGATTTCCATGCTTGGTATACCCGGAAAAAACTTGTTTATCGTCAACATGGGTATCCTTTTGTTAACTACTGTAATACTGGGAATAGCGGGGATCTTGTCATTTAAAAGAATGAAAGCAGTTTAGTATTGTGTATCTAGTCATTTAAATAAAAAAAAACAAGTGGTGTGCAAATATGTATTATTTTTTTATTTGGTGCTCCTCGACCATACCATACCATTTTAATTCGTCTTTTAATTAGCTTAATGCATGGGAAAATAATTAAATTTTCATTGTCTTGTCATTGTAAAAGAAATGATGAAGACTTTCTATTATTCATCTTGTGATCATTCTTTATCTGGTGTATTTGCTTATTGATATTTGATTTCCAAAATTAGTTTCGGATAAGAAATGATTTCCTTAAAATTGTCTGTAGGATATAAAAGTATTATCTTCTTGTCTTCTGGTTTGAAAAGGCCCTTCTATGAGAAGTGGCGCAATATCCACAATATTCTAAAATACCAGCTTTGCCATGGCACATACATTCACACTTGTTTCCTGAAGAAAATTTTTGTTTCATGTTTTTTCTATATCTTTAGGTCTTATAACAATATCCCATGATTTAACCATTAAAATTTGATTATGGCATAAGACAAATATCAACACACTTTACAAAACAAGCAGATAAAAAATAACATTAAAGTAAATATTATTTTATTTTTTACTGTTTTATGGCATATTTAAAGATAAAGGATGATGCCGTTGACATTGTTCTCAATACTGTTACAAGTATAATAAGAATTCGATGAATATCGCCTAAAACATTTGTCTGCTTTTGGATACAAAAAATATGGGTTGAACCATTTTCCTAGTCCTATGATGATGTCTATTGCTCAATGAATAATTTTTATATTGTATTGTGCTTAAGATAATTAGAAAGTTTTTTGATTCAAAATAGTTATCCTCTAAAGAAATGGCATATAGAAAACATGGAAAAGACAATAATAAAATATGTAAAAGGGCTTCCAGTGGATGCCACTAGATGGGAAATTAGAAAAAACAAAAAGTATGGCAAGTTGTCTAACATAGTCCGTAATATCAATTATGATATAAAACATGGTGTTACCAATGAACAGGTAATAGAGGTATTTTTAAGAATTCGAAATGAGCCTTTGTTTGTGGATTTACAAAATAATATTGAAGCAATGAATAGGCTGGGGGAGCTAGAAAGACAATTGAAAAGTGACGAACTTATTGGATAGTAAAATATAACCTGCCTCTTCAGCAGACTAATCTTTATTCTTTCCCTTTACCATATAATAAAAAAAATAAATCATGCGCTATTATTATTTTAGAGTAATATATTGTATATTAAAATTTTAAAAATGAAGTGTCACTATTGATGCGCTTTATAATGTGAATGTTAATTTGGATATTGTGTTGATGTCATAACGGTGTGTATTTAACAATGTTAAAAGTGTTATCGATTGGCTCTACTGACTCTAATCTTGGTAAACATAATAAATGACATATTTTACTATTTTTTGATATAATTTAGATATTTAAGCAAATTTTATGAATAATTTATATGTTATGTGCATATCTATAAAAGTTAAATAATTGTTGATATTTATATATATTGACAATTAATGGATATAGACCATCCGGTTCATTTGCCAGATAATCAAGATAAATCTGGAGATGATATAAATAATGATAATTATAAAGATTTCAATTTAAGGGATAATCCAATGGATGGGGGTATAAGCATTAATAAAAACTATTTAGAAGATTTAGATCCTGCCATTAAAAGTTCTATTGAAGAGTTTATAAAAACATTAAATGGTCACTTAATCGACATTTCCCTACCAAAAGAACAGAAAAAAGCGTTGGAAAGCCAAATTGAGGGAATAACTGTTAAAATCAGGGATATCCCTATCAACAAAAAGCTACAAAATGATCTTCCAGTCGACTCGGTAAAATCAATAAGTGAAGATAATGATAAACATGTTGCTGGTGATAACAAAGCCCTGGAGATAAACCCTCCAATTCGCACTTGTATATAACTTACAACACAATCCCTTTCTATTAAAAATAGTAGAAATAGTTTCTATTTCTACAATTGTTTACTCTATCATCAATTTTGATTTCTCTCCTTACAATTTCTTCTTGGTATTTACTTCATTACGAATTGTTTTCCTTTGGATACAGATAAAAAGGTGGCATATGGTTACTAATAGGGATTAAAAGAGTATCATAGGTATTTATGACATAGTCAAACGTCATTCCCAAATGGGAAACAAAATATAAAAAATCAAAAAATGCATCCCATGACATAATGCTATGAAAGGCTTCATCATCATTAGAAACGGAGTTGTGAAAAAGCCGATAAACGTTTACAATTATGATGATGTTAACGCTGAGGTTGATTTTATGCTGATTGTATTTTAAATCAAGTCTTGGGAAATTCAATTTGGCCATATTTTTTGACAGAGTATGTTTTTACTGTAATTTCCATAAATGGGTGAAATTCATATGCATGTGTATATAAAGCGAATATGAGGTGCTATAATTTCAGTTAAATGATGATGCACATCGAAAGCTAATGTAATGAATCATTCTCTGGTTTTTCTGGTGTGGTAGTCGAGATAAAACTAAATGAATGGATAAATAATGGGGTTAGTGATATGATTGGGATGGCTACAGATGATTACAATAAAGGTCAAATCATACGAGACAAGGGTAAATTGGATGAATCTCTCAACTCCGCCAAGATTTCTCTAAAAGAAAATGAAGAATTAAACGATTTGGGTGGCATGGCTAAAGACTATAGCAATATTGGGCAAATATTAAAAGACAAGGGTGATTTGGATGAAGCTCTCAACTATGCTAAGAAGGCTCTTGAAATCCAGACGGAATTAAATGACAAAATTGGAATGGCCATAGATTATAACAACATTGGGACTATACTGCATGTTAGGGGCCAATTGGATGAAGCTCTCAACTATGCTAAGAAGGCTCTTGAAATCCAGACGGAATTAAATGACAAAACTAGTATGGCTGTAATATATAACAATATTGGGCAAATATACCAGGACAAGGGTGATTTGGATGAAGCTCTCAACTATGCAAGATTGGCCTTAAAAATAGATGAGGAATTAAAAGATATGTTTCAGGTGGCTACTGATTACTTTAATTTGATTAGCCTTTGTTATATAAGGCAAGATAAGGAGGAAGAACTGGTTTATCTCAAAAAGCTAAAACATCTATTAGATAGAGTTTCAAATTATTCCAATATGGATTACATTATAAAAAGAATTAAAGAATTAGATGATAAATCCTAAATCTTGGCCTAGGAAAACTGTTTGTATTTACACGTTTTTGATGCCGACTTTATCTTTTTTTTCTTTGAGGCTTCATATTGTTTTATTTGATGGAGATTTGGTGCAAAAACATTATTTTGATAATGTCTTGTTTCTATCAATAATTTCGCCATCACTAATTACCATGGAGATATCTTGAGTATTGCTAATGTCCTCAATAGGATTTGATTGTAGCACTAAAATGTCTGCCTGCTTTCCTTTTTCTATTGTGCCGGTTTGATTTAACAATCCCATTGATTCTGCACCATTTCTTGTAGCAATTTTGAGCACCTCTGGGGATGGTATACCTGCATCTACTAGCAATTCAAGTTCATTATGAAGGCTTTTTCCCGGAACAAGCTCAAAGTTTGGAATATCTGTACCGGATAGGATCTTTACACCCTTATCGTACATTTTTTTTGTTAGTTGCAATACTTTGGGCCAAATGCTTTGCTCTTTGAGATTATCCTTTATCATGGCCTCATAGATACTCAGTGTGGGATCTACATAGACATTGTTTTTTACAAGTGACTCTATCATTTCGTCTATTTCTTTACCATCAATATCAACCAATTCTAACCAAAGAACATGATCAAAGGGGTTGTCTCCATTTCTCTCAAAGATTTTTCTATCTTCAGGTGATAATAGATACGGATTTACAGGAACACCATGGGTTAAGAAATCAATATTCATATTGGCCGCATCGGTCCAGCTTGTCAGGTAAAGATGGCCAATTACCTTTATTCCATGAGAATGAGATATACTTATTGCCTCTTTTACCAAGTCAGGCTCAAGACCAACATATAGCTTTATAAAATCAACACCTGCATTTGCTTGATTATCCACCTCTTCCCGAATCTCTTCTACCGTACTAATTTCCTTTTCTACAAAAGGTATTGAGATAAGTGGTGAATTTAATAGTCTTCCTGCAGTTAAGATTTGAGGCCCAATGATTTTTCCAGATGATGTACTCTCTCTTAAATTCACTGATTCCTCGGTAGGCCCGGCAGGGTTTCTTATTGTTGTAACCCCATAGCCTATTAGATTGCTTATCATTTTTTCAGAAAATGTCTTATTGAAGGTATTCTTTAATACGCTGCCCACATGAGCATGCATATCAAATAAACCCGGAATTATATACATGCCTGAAAGATCAATTAGATTCGCATTTGGATGGTTTTTATGAAAATAGGAATAATTGCCATTATTGCTGATATTCTTGTTATCGATAATGTCTATAATCTTGCCTTCGTTGACAATTACTGTTTGATTATGCTTTGCGTGACTACTAATGCCATCTATAAGACTTACATTGTACAATACAATTGCATTATGATTGTCTGTATTATTTTGACTTGAACTTGTGTCCTCCAAAACTGTGATGTTGGGCAATGCTGCTGTAGCTGTGATTTCATTAAAAGATGGGATAAATGATAAAATATAAAATATGATGGGTATGAGTAGTATAACTGGTAACTTCTTTTGCTTCATTTGTCTTCTAATGTATAACCGACAATTTCTATATAGGGTTTATTCCTTCTGCTATTTACAGTGGGATTCATAATTTTAATATAATGCCATAACTTGGAAAATTAATTGTTGTTTTTATATTTGTTGATTTATAAATATAAACAATTGTTATATCCGTATTCTCATACCTTTTCTATAAATTATGTGTTTTCAAATCCTCAAGCAATACAAAAGTACATTACTTTTGAATCATGATAAGGCAGATGAGGTTTTATTTTGAGGTTCTATGATTTGCTTGCGGTTTGTGATTCAAACTATTGACCTCAAATTGAGATTAGCATGAACTTTTTGCACAAGAAATTACCGGGATGGGATACCTGATGTGTGTGTATATATTATTGCCAACTTCTATATACATGCTAAAACCAAGTGATTCTGACATTGTATTGGCAAAGGACTTATTAGGTTATTCGTTATGTTGCAAAATTATCATACATGGCATTGAAAAAGTAGCAAGACGGTCACATTGTACCACACTGCCATTGGCATAAAGGTAAACCATTTACCCTAATAACGATAAATAATGTTAAATTGCTTTGGCATATTAAGTTAGTATTTTGTGAAATTTCGCAGTGTCAGTATACTGTCTGAATTTGTGTATCTTCTTATTCCTTATTTTGTATATGTGAGCAAATGGTATTTTGATATCATGGGTATTTTTTTTTGATTTGACGGTATAACTACCAAGGACCAAAACGCTATCGTTTTCCATATCTAGATATTCATCCACAATTGCATGAAACTCCTTAAAATTGGAAAGCATGGCGGGAAAATACCTCTCAAATACATCTGACTTTCCAATATATTTTCCGCCATTTGGCAAGTGTTCCATGGTTATCCATCCGACATTGTCATCGATCGGATCCATATACGACTGTTTGCTCTGATTCTTAAATTGTAGGTAAAACTCTTTAACCAGATCAACATTTGAACATGATTTATGCATCGGCCTATCTAAACAATAGCAGTTGTTATAAAATTTATAATCTGATAGTTGTATTCTCTATTCCCTGTAATTGAGATAACATTGTTACCCATATTTATCATCTGTATTATTGAATTTTCTTCAAACTTTATAGTTGTCTTTAGGAAAATGAAGTTTTTCATGCTCTTTCCCTTTTCTTTTAAGCGTTCTCATAAAATCCATATACACATTTATCTTTTTGCTTAATGTCGGCACATATTATACCTTTAATAGTAAAGATTTTGTAATTCCTTCTTTTAGGATAGGCCAAACTCTTTTTCTATATCAAGTTACCTATTGAGTTGACCAAGTGATAATCTTTTAGTATCGCGTTCTATTCAAGTAACTACGCTATATCATTTTTTTAAATTATTTATGAACATATTTTGTGTTGCTAGGTGAATGACTTGTGCAAACAGTTCGCAGTCGTCAGATTTTTCATTATCTATCTCTTTGCAGAATACAGAAAATGGCAAGGTAAATCTGGAACCAGTTACAGGATCTATTCCCACAATTTCTGTTGAATCCGAATTAGATACTGTGCATTCTCCGTTGCTATTTGGCCCTTCACTATTTTGCATACCTGTTATTACCCTTGCATGCGTTAAATGTAAACCCTGTTTGTCTGTTGAGGCAGTAAAAACGATAGGGCCAAAATCTTTTAGCATTTGATGTATTTTGCCTTGCGAATAATGCTGGGGTGATTCCATCACAAAACCAGTTGTATAAAGCCAATCGTTTACCCTGGATGCGGGCAAGCCTGTTTCATCTTTATACCTCCTCAAAAATTCTTCTCCAAGCCTGTCAACAATATCGTATACTGTGTATCTTGTTTGTTCGAGCCAAGAAATCAAGATGGTTGTTACAGTCGCCCAACTACCTTTGGCTTTGGCCTGCCTGATTTGGGGAACTATGCCGGGAACTTTAACAATGGTACATGTTGTAGACATCAATAGATTTGATATAATTTTTCTTTATCTTATATTCGCTGTTTTTAATTTTTAAGATTATAAGGGTTTAGATTTGTGTATTTTTTGTAAAGGTTGTGTAGCTAATGTCTCTTTTGCATTCTTTTTTTCTATAATTGTGCATAAACAAGAAGATATTATATTTTGATGTTTTTGTATAGTTGTGTAAGTTATGGGAAGTCTCAATTAAGATTTAATAGATTTTGTAGATTAAAGAAAAGGAAATGGTTAAAATGAATCAAACAGTTACAACTGCCTGGTAAAACATTTCATACTTTGTTGTCTATGAAAATAAGTGGTTAGTATTTGCTTATGTTTTAGGATTAATCATATCCTTTGGATTCACATTTGCATCGTATTCCTCCCCCGATAAATACCCTAGGTCTAAAGTTGCCTGTCTAAGTGTTGTTCCTTCTTCATATGCTTTTTTGGCGATCTTTGCAGACTTATCGTACCCTATCTTTGATTTTAATGCTGTTACTAACATTAGAGAATTCATAACCAATTCATTCATACGGTCAACATTTGGCTCTATACCTTTTGGGTTTTTCTTATTGTCTTTCTCGGAGTGCTCTATATCGTTGACACAAAAATCACAGAATGTATTGCATGCATCCGATAGGATCTGTATTGAGTGTAGCAGGTTGAATATGATGACGGGCTTAAATACATTAAGCTCAAAGTTGCCTTGGGAACCCGCCATACCTATCGCCATGTCATTTCCTATCACTTGGCAACATACCATAGTCATTGCTTCGCATTGAGTTGGATTGACTTTACCAGGCATTATTGACGAACCGGGCTCTTTTTGTGGGATGCGTATTTCCCCAATCCCACACCGAGGACCAGATGCCAACCAGCGGATATCGTTTGCAATCTTCATAAGCGAACAGGCCAGTGTTTTTAATGAACCGCTCATATGGACTATTGGGTCATGACTTGCTAATGACGCGAATTTATTAGCTGATGATCGAAAAGGCAATTGTGTCTCCTTTGCAATTTGATGAGCTGTTTCTTCACCAAATGTGGCAAAGGTATCTAGTCCGGTGCCTACTGCGGTACCTCCAATTGCAAGATCATGTAATTCATCCAAACTTTGTTCAATGTATCTATAACACAAATCTAACTGAGTTACCCATCCTGAAATTTCTTGACCGAAAGTTAAAGGCACAGCATCCTGCAAATGTGTGCGACCAACCTTTATAATATCTTTGAATTCGTTGGATTTCTCATTTAAAGCGTTACGTAATTTAGATATGCTATGGAGCAAAGGCATTTTATTTTCGGTGTATTTGTTAGAATCATTATCATTTGGATGGGTTGTTACCGATGACCCATGTGATGTTGCTAATGGATCCGCGCCAGTGTTGTTGCCGGCAATGCATATTACTGCTGCAATGTGCATTGCCGTTGGAAATACGTCATTAGAAGATTGCGACATATTCACATCATCATTGGGATGTATTAATATGCCTGATATCTGTTTTGCACGGTTGGCAATTACTTCGTTAACATTCATATTTGTTTGAGTTCCAGAGCCGGTCTGCCATACATATAATGGAAAGTGGTCATCAAGGGCGCCGGACATTACTTCATCCGCTGCCTTTGTGATGGCATCTGCTTTATCTTTTGAAATCAATTCTCTGTTATCGCCGTTTTTTTTATGAGATGAATTTACTATGGCTGCACACTTTTTGACAAGCGCTAGTGCGTGTATTACCTCAAGGGGCATCCT
>JADDOQ010000058.1:10181-12444 GCA_016782315.1 Nitrososphaeraceae archaeon
CTCAAGGGGCATCCTGTCATTACCAATAGAAAAATGGTGAAGAGATCGCTGGGTCTGGGCTGCCCAATATCTATTAATAGGCACCTTAATTTCACCTATGCTATCGGATTCTATTCTGTGCTTATCAGTTCCATTAATTTGGACATCCAATTTATTCTGCAGTTTTTGAAGGTTGTTTCTATGCTTATCATCCAATAAGAATTTTGGTTGTTCGCTATCAACTGATTTGGATAATAAAATTTCGAATGTTCTGTTTAGAGCATCTAAATCCTCTTTTGTGAATGAAATATTTATCATATTAAAACTATTAAATGGTTCATCAATTATTGTAATATATTGGTTGAATAATCTAACAATTTTTTATGTCGATTTATTTTTTTTCTTTTGGTTTATTATGTTAATATGGCACATTATAGTAATACGGTAAATCATTATCTACCCACACTATTGTTTTTTCAGAGAAAAATTTAAAAATTATCCATAATTTTATAAATGGGTAGTTGGATAGTGGCATTTCTAAATTAAAGAATCTGACCAAGTCAAACTTCAAAAGCAGAAAAAGCTGACCATTACATATCTTGTATCCATAGGGGTGAAAAATACAAAGCAACAGTGTAATGCGTATATGAACCGACACAAAAAGCAACAAGAATCAAAACACATTACGAATGATCTGCTGATTTAACAAATCGATATGCATATACCAATGAAAATACATAATGAATGGAAAATCAAATATGCATCAAAGATAAAAGATAAACCCTTTAGGAAAGTACTATACTTAAAATAGAATTTACAAACAAGGGGAATATTCTTTTACCTCAGAGCATTTATTCTATATCTTTGAAACCGGATTTGCAATATGTTATCCGTTGACTTGGCTTAAAATAAAAAATCATTTTTAGTGTATAATGGCGTAGGCTAAATAGTTCGATGAATAATCATTTTCCATATGGGTTATAATAATGATCATGGCATTGATTTAATAAAATCAAAGTCTAACTCAGAATATGTCTATATCATTGATGAGAGAACAATATGGTTTATAGATCATATCTTGGGTGTTGCATTTCCAACCCCCGTTAATTTTGCAGGCAAAGAAAATGGCCTCTACGATTCAGGTTTATCGTATAAAGAATTTGCAGACTATCTGGACTTTCAAAACTATTTAGAAGAAATAACTGGAGGACAGGAAGTATCTTTGGAATCATCAGTAAATCCAGATACATTCCAAGAAACAAATAGAATAATAAAATGGGTTACCAATTACGCGCTATAAAAAACATGATTCCAACTTGGTTCTGTTTCATCATAATGGGTGTTTATTTTTGTGTGGCAAACTGTGAATCAATCCAAGTGTTTTTCTATCTTTGCAACCAAAGCCGTTGTTCAATTACCAATTAAAATACCTTTTAATTTATGTTATAATAAATTAATTTTAATACTATTGTCTAATTAGAGCAGCATATATGACATCCGTTCAAAATAGCAATAGATTGCAATTTGGATTGTCTATTCCACAAGGGTGGCGAGGTGGGGATTTGCCAATGGGGAATGAAAATAACCCAGTCAAGCAGCATGAATTTTCAAAAACCATTGCCACATTGGCCGACAACCTTGGGTTTGATTCTATCTATGCTTATGATCATTTTATTCCTCATCATAGTGATGACCTGGACAAAAATATCTTTGAATGCACTACAATATTAACATCTACAGCCGCAATCACAAAAAGAATAAAAATAGGGCAGATAGTTATATGCAACTCTTACCGTCATCCATCATTATTAGCAAAGATGCTTTCCACTTTGGATGTCATAAGCAATGGGAGACTAGAATTGGGGATGGGCGCGGGTTGGTATGAGCAAGAATACACGGCATATGGTTATGATTTTCCATCAAATATTGCAAGAATTAAGCAGTTAGATGAGTCTTTGAGCATAATAAAGGCGATGTGGACAGAACCCAATGCTAATTTTCATGGGCAGTATTATACTGTAAAAAACGCGATATGTAATCCAAAGCCAATTCAAAAACCCTATCCTGTTATCATGGTGGGTGGTTCTGGAGAAAAGTATTTGCTAAAGGTTGTAGCAAAACACGCAGACCGATATAACCTATTCTTTGGTTCGCCTACAGAAATGAAAAGAAAAATATCTATCTTGAAAGGCTATTGCAAATCTGCTGTAGGAAAGAGCCATAATGATATGCAATTTTCTGTCGTTCTACCATGCATAATTAGAGAGTCGGAAGAAGAAGTTAA
>JADDOQ010000327.1 GCA_016782315.1 Nitrososphaeraceae archaeon
CCTTCTTATTCTCTTTACAAACATATTTGCATATTTCCTGAAGGTCAGTTGTATGCCGAAGTTAACGGGAGGTTGGTTGGCTCTTCCAGTAGCCTAATGGTTTCTTTAAAGACCGAATATGCCGATCACACTTGGAATGAGATTACTGCACTGGGATCATTTTCTAACCATAACCCAAACGGGGATAGCCTGTATGGTGCGGACATATCGGTTCACCCTGACTTTCGCCATAAGGGCATCGCAACAATACTTTATAACTCTAGAAAGGATTTAGCTATCAAACTGAACTTGAGAAGGATAATAGCTGGTGGTCGGCTTTATGAATACCATAAGTTTGCAAAAACAATGTCGGCCGACGAATACGCGAAGAGAGTGGTGGCCGGGGAACTCAAAGACACGGTCCTGTCTTTCCAGTTGAAAAACGGTTTTAGGTTCGTTAAAATACTCCCAAATTACCTTTATGATAAACGGTCTTTGAATTATGCTAGTTTTGTAGAATGGGTAAACCCGCAATACAGGAATTTGAAAAATGTGGTTAGATAAGATATGTCAATTATAGATTGTCATATTCATCTGAATAATTATGATGGACTTAATAAGACTGAGAATAAAGTTCTCTCACTAGAGGAGAGATTAAACGCATTGCTTGAGTCCATGGAAGACAATGGCATTGTCTATTCTTTAATTCTGTCTTCTTACAAAGTTGATGTAAACAGACCATCAACTTCTCAAATTATTGAATCTATAAACCTTAACAATGTGGAAGACAAAATTGGAGTTGTAGCGGGATATGCTATTGATAATCATACCCCAGATGATTTAATAAACTATAGAGAATGGATTAAAGACGGCATTATAAAGGGTATCAAACTCTATTGCGGATATGAGCACCATTATCCCTATGATGAACGATATCAAATAGTCTAT
>JADDOQ010000203.1 GCA_016782315.1 Nitrososphaeraceae archaeon
TCTAATTTCCACTACTCAATTTTGTGCATAATGCCAAAAAACTGGTATTCGGCTTCTCAAAAATATGTGAATTACTAGAAGATAAACATAACATCAAAAAAACTTGAAGTTATGTAATTAGGTAAGCATGTCAAACTCAAAATAACAGCCTCTTTTTCTTTTCCTCCAATTCCTTTTCCATCTTCTCTTTTTTTGAATGAAGATTCCATAGATGGTCATTATACAATTCCACTTTCTCCTTCAGGTCCAAAAGGTGATTGGGAGTTTTCAAAAGTTCGACTATTTGGGGTTTGCTAAGCCTCTCTTTTTTTATGCGCCCATATAGTTGTAGGAACAGCGGCAGTCCGCCTTTCACATCATTGTATATAGCCACCAGCCTTGTCATTTTTACTAGTTTTAGATAGTCCTCATAGTAGCAGATAACGGTTGGGGATTCGATGTCAAGCTCAATGGCGACCTCCGTCAGAGGTCGCCCATCTTTGAACATCTGAAAGGCTCTAGCATAATCAGACTTTGACTCTAGTTTTTGTTTTTCTTCATCCTCATCGTCACCAGTGACCTTGTTCAGAATCTGTCCAATGGATCTCAGATATGTGAACCTCTTTAGCAATATCACGGGTTGTTTTCCCTTCATTGGCTAGCTTAATCACGAGTTTCTCTTTTTCTCTTTTACTTAGGAGAGCATTACAGTATTAGATATGGCAATCCATTTAAAACAATAAAAACAATGATTTCCATGATATTTTGTGTTGTGTTTTGACGTTGCTAACTGGACTTTGTAAATTCATGATGTAAACATCATAATAATCCAAAAAATATGTTCAAAGCGCATCAGTATTTAGCAACCAACAACTTGGATGTTATATAGAGGGTCACCTTTTTTTAATAATTGATATTTAGAAGTATCAAGTATATGGAACATCCTTGAACATTTGGAGATGTTCTACCAAAATCCCAGATCGGACTTTTATACGTCCAATAAGACTAGTTTAGCCTTATTACAATAACAGAACATGGTAATATGACATATAAAATACAATATATAAAATCATTAGTCATTCGCAAAAGAGTCTTCGATGTTTTTTCTTTTTATGGTGCATTAATATAGAGATGTTCCAAATGTCCTACTGTTATATAGGCAGTTATAGTAGTTGTGGATAATTTGTTTAAACCATTCGAAATTCTTCAAGATATCCACTGTGACTTCATAAATTGGAATTTTATTCAACACGTATAAATGAATATAGCATATGTTAAAAAAAACACAGGCAAATTCAAAACGAATAGGATTATATAAAACATTGTACAAATAATATACAGTCTATTTATCTTTGGGGGTTTGAAAGAAATGGCAAAGATAGATGAAAACAATAATTTAAGAAACAATTTTGATAGATCTTCTATAGCATGGTTCGCAATTTATATCGCTATTGGTCTAGCTATATCTTTTGCAATGCCGTTTCCGTTATCGTTGTTACTATATCTTGGAATATTTTTATTATTGCAAAAATATAGATTAGAATCAATAGAAAAAAGACGCAATTCGGATACACTAAGCAAAACAAACAATAACCCAAAGGACAAGGGGCTTTTTAATGGCATTCTAAATTCCATCTCCAACACTCTTTATGGTGACCCATATGGATCCTTTGGATATCGACCTCTCAGATTCTGTTGCATGAATTGCGGAAGAGAGCACAAAAAAAGGTCCTGTCCTGTATGCGGCTCAATGGCAGTAAGAGCAGAATAAATACATCATATAATGTATTTTTATTTTTATTTGACATAAATAATTGATGAATGGAAAAAAATTCATTTTAAAATATACATATAGTAGCATATAGTTATAGAAATTCAGTTATAAACCCAAATGTGATTATAACAAAAATCACCATTAATCCAATTAAAATATTGGACAAATCTTTGTCTAAATTAGTTTTAAGTAACTTGATTCTCTATTTAGTATGCTGCTATATTTTCACCATCCCACAGAGATATAATGATTTATGCCCAACAACAATCAATTGACTCGAAATACGAAGTATAGGAAACAAACAACAAAAAATATCTGTAGCAACTTTGGCTTTTATCGACTAGACTCATTTTGATAACTAAAGGGTTATTACAGTTGTTCTGTTATGCTGATTTTATACTGGCATAATAGACGGTAAATCTTTATACTTCATATGACAAATTCGCATCTAACATCAATTGCAATAGCATGGAGTATTCTAAGATATATCTTGACCGATAAAATACACGATAAATTGCTCATAACTCAAATATCAAGATATTCAAAGCCCATTATTTTATGAGGAAATGTCCTTGGATTCAATTAGTTTATTGGTATTGAAGTGATGAACATTCAATCACCCCATCATAAGTGTCTAGGTTGTCCGGTTGTTTCCGTGAGATTATCTTTAGAGTCTGGCCATAGGAAATGACATTACATCTTTTTTACAACAGTACAACACAACTATGGCGAATACCTTGATATCTACGATAACTTCCGAAATAATCTTTAATCATCATAATCAAGTTTGAAAATATTGGGGGTAATCTAGAAATCGTCATGCTTTATGAAAATGCCGAATATTAACTATGCCTGTATTATTTTTATAATGGGCATGATAAACAACCAACATTAAAAAAAAGGAAAATGGCCTAATTTCCTTTTAAGCAGCGGAAGCGATCAATTGGTCACTTTTTGTTGCTTTCTCTTTGCTACGATTGAGCAAGTGGTTTGCAATAACATACACCAATATGCTACCCATAGCCGCAACACCAAATACCAATAGTATGTCCTGAGGTGTCATGTCGTACAGGCCCGGAACGCCATGCCCAAATGCCCCTGGTGTTGTTGCCGCTTCCACCTTTGATTGGGCTGTACTCAAAGCCCCAGACCATGGGTCGAGTGCTTGTGCTTGTTGTTGCGCATAGGCCATTATCCCCCTGTTAGGTAGTGAGGCTAGGGGTAGTGCACCAAGCAAAGAGATCAGGCCAACTGTAAACAGTTTGGGCATAGATTTGCCAACTGACCTGATTGGGCTAATAATTTTTTTGCTTATGATTTCCTTTGCTCTACTCATAACCTAATCACCGACTTATAGTATATCAAATCCAAAATATAATTTTTACTTTTTCTATATTTATGGAACATAATGTTAGAAATATATATATATTGTAATGTTTATTACATATTATAGGGTGAAAAAATATGAGTATTAGAGATATAGATAATTATGATTTGTTTAAGAGATTTTTTGGCCGCAGTGGGGGCAACACGGGAAGAGGATTTTTTGATATGGACCCATTCAGTGCATTTGAGGAAATGAAAGAGGAAATGGGAAGGATGTTTGGCCAATTTCAGGACATCCAGACAAACGCCCCAAAAGAGCTGGTAAGGGAATACCAAACACCTGATGGCGGAAAGGTGAGGGAAGTGGGACCAATAGTATACGGCTATTCAATGACTATTG
>JADDOQ010000204.1 GCA_016782315.1 Nitrososphaeraceae archaeon
TTTTATCTTTGGTTGGAATCCCGACGAGGGAGAAATTGAAGAAGCAATCTGTTTTGAGTCAGCATGGTTGGAATTGCTGGTGCTGTTGTTGTCTAGGGTATAATCTGATTCATCTTCCTTTTGCTGTTGCTACAGTTCCTTTTTTCTTTTTTTTGGAAAAGTTTGTTCTCTTCCTTTGAGAATAGAAGTAGATTTAGTTAAAACACCCAAGTCCAATGTCAAAGCAATGCCTACAAAAAGACTAAAAATAATCCATAAAGAATAATCGAATATTGGATTTAAAATCGCCATGGATATACAAAAAACACTGATGGGGCTATATTCGATTACGCAAAGTACAAAACCCATAAGGTTGCCTAATAAGACAAGGTAGGGATTGAATCAATGATGGACTCATGTGGAAATCCTCATGGTTTCCACCGAACCCGCTAAGTATACGGGTCTATATACCTGATTTCATTAACTATATGTGTCAATTAACAATGGGTTTCGCTATATGTGATATTAGGGAGCATCAAGAGAAATGCCAGTAAAGCTGACCACCACCATCAACAACCTCCAATTGCTAAAAAATACTACGAACTCCAAACTAATCTTTGAATTTTACACATACCTTAAATCAAACAACACCTCAGAAAGCTACCAAAACCAAAATATCAAAGCCTTGATTAACTTTGCCAAGTTTTTAGGCTCAACGAGAGATTTCTACCATTTATCCAAAAAAGAAGACATACTTGTATTTCTCAACACAAAGATAAAAAGCAAGGAAACAGACCCTGACGGAAAGTGGATGAGAACATGGAATGACTATCTGCAACAAATAAAGTATTTCATCAGGTGGTACACAACGAAAGTCAACTGAATGATAAAGATTTAGAACCAATAAAAACGTCCGACTGGACAACGCCCTCTTGTGTTAAGATAAAGGAAAAGAAGAGCAAAAGAAATAGTCCTTACTTTGAATCGCTCTTGCCTTTCTCTGTCCTCCTTCAAAAGGTCTACAGACTTTAGCCTCTCCCTTAAAAAAGAGTCTTTGACCTTTAGGCGAGTTGATTTATCTTTTATCAATATGAAATTCCATGGTTGCGAATAGCCAACTGAGGGCGCATGATGCGCAGCCTTCAAAATGCTGTAAATGGTTTTGTCTTCAATGCTTTTGTTTGTGAACCGCTTTCTGACATCCCGCCTTGAAAAAACAACATTGTAAAAGACATCCTTTTCCAATTCATTGAATTTTTTATTGCAATGGTGCTTGTCCATGTTATTCAAAAAGTTTGCATCAATTTCAGTTTTGTTTTATTATGCCTTCATAATGACTTGTCTGTTTTGTTTTATTATCCTTTTTTGTCCTATCACTATCGCCATTTTGACAATGCATTGAGATGAAGAAAAAGAGATGAAACACCATCCATTATTAAAACAGCATCAATTGGTTTCCTCTCTTGTTGAGGTGGTGTATTTTCTTTGTTGTGGCAGCATTATGTACACGCATGCCCCGCCACACATGGTGCAAGGCACATTGTTGCCAGCGTGTTGCCCGCTGTTTCGGAAATGGATTTCCTTTGCTCTTTCGGGATCTATTGACAGGGATATCTGTTTTTCCCAGTTAAGCGTTCTCCTTGCCTCAGTCATTTCCATGTCCCATCTTATCGCCTTTTCTCTTATTTTTACCAAGTCTCCAGCATGTGCGGCTATCCTGTATGCTATCAACCCTTCTTTAACCTCATTCTCGTTTGGAAGTCCCAAATGTTCGGCAGGGGTCAGGTAACACAAAAGGTCCACACCCTCGGAAGCTGAAATTGCAGCCCCAATGGCACTTGCGATGTGGTCATAGCCCGATGCCACGTCGGTAACCAAAGGCCCAAGGACATAATACGGAACCTCTCCTATCAGCGATTTGGCCAACCTCACGTTTGCAGATACCTCGTTTAGGGGAACATGGCCTGGGCCTTCCACCATCACCTGGACATCGTTTTCATATGCTGTTTTGGCCAATCGGGATACATTTATCATTTCTGAAACCTGCAACTCATCGTGTGAGTCAAGTATGGAGCCAGGCCTCAGCGCATCCCCAAGGCTAAAGGTCACGTCATATTTTTTTGCCATTTCGCAGAGATAGTCAAAATGCTCATGGTAGGGGTTCTCTTTGTTGTACTTTAGCATCCATGCGGCTGTTATGGTTCCGCCTTTGGAGACAACACCCGCATGTCTTTTGACGCTCATGATTCTTTTTGCCAGGTCCAGGGTTATCCCAGAATGTATTGTTGTGTAGTCAACACCGTCTTTTGCGTGCTTCTCAAATGCGTTTAAAAAGTCATCCTCCGTTATGTTGAGTGGGTTTTTGTATTTTGTGACACCATGCCCATAAGCCTGGTAAATTGGCACAGACCCAAATGTTACAGACGGGGCCGCATCAAGTAGTTTCTCCCGAATCAGGTTCAGATCCCCACCATCGGAAAGGTCCATCATGGTGTCTGCCCCGTATTTCATTGCAACCTTTGCTTTTGAAACCTCTTCGTCCAGGCTCTGATACAGGGTGGACGTTCCAATGTTTACATTAACTTTTGTTGTCAAGCCCTTTCCGATTCCAACCACCTTGATCTTCTGCTTTCTGGCATTGTTTTTTGGGATAATTATGGAGCCCTTGGCAACATTTTTTACAATAAAATCTATGTCCAGATCTTCATCTTTTGCTACCTGCCTCATTTCCTCAGTTGCAATGCCTCGTTTAGCAGAACTTAGCTGTGTGCCCATTTATTATTATGTGAGTGCAAACTATAAATGATTTGAGTTATGGTTATAGGCAAGTTTGTTTTCATATGCCAGACATTATTGTGGAATTTTAGAACCTCATAACGGATGAGAAATTTAAACAATGTTTCAACACTGCTTCTGTAATAGCAACACCAAATCACCAATTTCAAATCTGTCGAGTATGCAGATCTATTAATCTATCAAAAGCAATAAGGCAGTTATATTGATGGTAGAAAATAATGGCAATGCAAATGACCGGTAGACAACAATGTAGACAATCGCGCTTTAAACTGGAATCTATCAATCAAAGCCAGTATGAACAACAATAACGCCAATCTTCGTCATCTAATCTATAGTTGTCACCATTACCTTTAGGTGCGACACTCTTTTGTTGATCTGCTGAGGCACCTAAAGATCCATTGCAACCTGTACCACCTTGATAGCCGCTTTTCCAAGAGGAGTCCTTGGCTGCGTCATATTGTTGTATATACGGGCAAGGCGGCCGTCATTGTGCCTGCCATTAACAGGGTAGCAACATCTGACATAACTTGAATTGTTGTTGTCGGGCTTTGATTTGTCTCATGAGTATACTGTACTGCAATAAACTGTAGTGAGATCTAATAGTTTCTTGCATATAGTAATGGCTCTCTGTACACATCCCTATCATTTGTAAAGTAGCCACGGCCGTTTCCATCACATGTTGTTGATGGTGTTGATC
>JADDOQ010000205.1 GCA_016782315.1 Nitrososphaeraceae archaeon
GATGATATCTAAAAAACGGGGATCTAAATGAGCATCTTTTGAATACTACTTGCAATATTTTATCAAGACTTGTTTATTAGAAGGTGTACGGAAATGATATCTCTACTGATGATGAGGCAATGGCCTTAGTTTGCAGAATTCATATAAGCGCTTGGATCGGTTCATAACTTACCACCCAAAAATAAACACACATTTTCAACACCCTAAGGAAGATGCAGAACCTGCATTTTTTGATTTAAAATCGGATGAGTCTAAACAGGAAAAAAAATAATCTTAACTTTTATAAGTAAAAAGCAAAAATTTCTTGTTTCTGAAAAAAAAGTTATTGAATGCAAACTTTTACATATGTTTCTCTAAATATCATATAAACAAGCAGTACATCCTTTATCCAAATTTAAAAATTGGAAAAAAAATGGTAATGTTTGTTGGTGAAATAATATTTTATTTTGTACTTATTTTAATCGTTTTTGTGAGATGCTTTTCCGCCTTCACTGGCAACTCTCTTTCTTGTTTCTTCGTCAGCAGCTTGTAATCCTCTCTCATCATGTGGTGCTTCTCCACCTTTTTTAGCAACTCTCTTTCTTGTTTCTTCGTCAGCTGATGCTAGCCCTCTATTATCGTCGCTATTGCTATCGTTGTTATTAACCATGTTATTGATAAAATATCAACAAAGTATTTAAATTAAGGTATTCGCGGAAATCTCTTTAGGGGTTAAAAAAATTTAGCCTTCTTTTGGTTACTGGTTATGATATAGGATTAGGAACATGGCCATAACGTGAAAATAGTTAACATATTCTTGAACCTTTATTGCATAAATGCCATCCCATAAAATACTTGAAAACCCCTAAATACCATTCCCAAGAGGTTTCACCATGCTCAAATAATATGTTTATATCAATTATAAAATCGTATTATCCCATACAGATTCCACAACCTTTGGACTCATAACCATAAAAATCAAATCATTATTTGTTTGAGTAGATTGCCTATTTTTCATGGGTTGATGCCATCTAGTTTGAAAGTGAGGATGTCCCAATTATATGTGTATCAAAGATGGCACAATATTCTGGTTTGTTTCTGAACTTTTCCTATGGAATGGTTGGGAAAAATGGAAAAACAGTGTTTGGGCAGATATTTCGCAACTTGTATCCACAAACAGAAGGTTTTTAGGGATTGAACCACATTTAGCCTTTCTGCAATAAAAGCAAAATCGGGTAACCCTGAAATATGAAAAAGTTAGAACCAAATGCATTGGTGATTATTTGCCATGCAGAAGAAAAAAAAATCGTAATCTTAAACAAAAAATGAAAGTTATGCGATTGAGTTTACAGAAACATTAAATGTCTTTACTGAATTACTGTATGAATGCATTCGCTAATTGAATTTCAGTATTGGACGGTTAATGAATTTGTTAAACAAGTATTGGAAGGCAATGTGATCTCGTCAATTGATGATGAAAACAACGATAACTTGGATAAAAAGGTTATCGAGTGGATTGCTAATAGTTATGATGAGGATTTTAACTTTCACGAAAGTGAAAGATTGCAAAAACTTACAAAAGAAATATTTAATCAAATTGTTTATTTGCGTCTAACTGGAAAATTAACTGGGATTTTATCATTACATAAATTTGGTAAATCATAGTTTTTTTGGGAATTTGAAAAAAACCTGGCCATAATTTATTTATTTGGACATTTTAATTTAATATTAATCTCATAACTTTTCATATAATAACAAAAATGAAAAAAGATAAAAACGCAGTTGTTTTTTGCATAATTTAAGATGGTTCTACTGTAGTAGTGGTTTCTGTGGTGGTGGTTGATGATTCGCCGGTGTCTGATCCACTGGATTCGACCTTGGTCATTCCGCGCTTACGGAACTCCTCATTTGCTTTCTCATCATCTGTACCTGTTCTACCGGGCTCAGTTATTATTTGATCATTTGGATCTCTTTTTACGGCGGTAGGTTCGTGTTCTTTTATTTTAGCCGGGGTCATTGCCTCTTTGTCCCTATATTCTGTTAGTGGATCTTCACTTCGTCCTGTATCAGTACCCGCATAGCCTTCTTCATACTGCATATTCTGTCCAGATGCAGCAGCAGATGTTGAAGAATCCAGAGTTATGGTGTCTTTTGCTTTCCCTGTAACACCTTTGGTGGTATCCACAACTTTATCTTTGACCCCCATAGTTGTGTCCACAACTTTATCTATTGTCCCAGAAATGGCGCCTTTAATGCCGGTTGATTTTCCACTATCGTTGCCGGATTCGCCGTTACTATCTCTTTTTTCTCCAAACGATTTTAATTCTGATTCTGAAAGATTTAATATCAATCGTGAACCATCATATCCCTGAATCTTTGATTTTGGTATAACGTAAATGTGTTCATTCATTACATCCCTTTCTACTATTACAGAGTCATCTTTTTCCCCTATTATGTTACCGCAATCCAGTCTATCGGACGTACTTACTCCTTTATGGGATTTTATTAGTTCTGAAAAATCAATAAATGACATACTATATCATATTTTCTATTTTATAAAAGCTTTTTTGATCACACATGTTCTCGATTGTGCCCATTAACAAAACGAAATCCCTATAACATTTTACAAAAATGGTGTTAATTATGGAGTTGTGCATGGATTTTGTAAAACCATTGGCCTGTGTTATGATCAAACAAAAGCCTTTTTGTGTTTTTACATTGTTGTGTAAAACATTTATAGTCTTATTTTTGCAGGTTCAATAACAAATTGACTGGGATACAACAATAATTACCATAGTTCTCTTAATTTTGTGCATCTATAGCAAGTTATTTTATCACAAATGCGTATGGTCAAGATTTAACTGGAGTAAATATTCAAAAAACAGATACAGTAACTATTAAAAATACATCGTCTTCTCAGCCTGCAGTAAGTGCATATATAACAATTAGGAGATACACCATTCAATAGTTGCCGCTTTTTCAATAATAGATGATGTAAAATTATGGGGCTTGTAAAGTGACATTTACTTCAAGCAAACCTGTAGAGACATTGGCTCTTCATATGTATATCAGTCTGTTGTAAAACCCGATGGAAAACATGGAGAGACGTCCAGTACTAAGTGGGATGATGGAACCCTATAGATATATCCACTATGACAATATTCTCAAATGCCCCAGTCACGATTACTCATAAACCTTTCAACACAGGTCAATTTACTTTTTTATGTTCCTCGTTTGTATTTCACGAAACCATTGGACAACTATCTACGTTGATTTATACAATTGGCGCAGTCGCAAAAAATATTACAAAATAAGCTAAAAGTGTTTTCAGTTTAAGCCTTTTTTTATGTGATTTTCTTTATTCAGACTACAAAATTTCATGAGCAACTTAACAGAATAAGAATATTAACAGAACAAAAACAAGGACA
>JADDOQ010000059.1 GCA_016782315.1 Nitrososphaeraceae archaeon
TTATGAAGGAAAAGAAAAAAGAGCGGTAATTTAAAGCTAGTTTTGCCATGGTAAAACAGGATACAAGGGTTTTTTAGTTTTGTTTATATCTGTTTATAACGTTATTGTAAATCAGTTCTAATAATGCTTTTTTACTTTTATTGTTTGCTTTTCCAGTTTTTTTAATAGCTACTAAAATAAGGATTTAAAGTCATTGCAAGTGTAAACAATCAGTCATGAAAGTTGACTCGCTAAATTTGTAGTTCCCAAGTAAAAAATTATGATAATAATTACTAGCATTGACAATACGAAAAAAAGACCGATTAAAGTAGTTTAGTAAATTCTAACGTTTAAATAATTTGGAAATATTTTGAAGAATGCAGGCAGAACGCCAACTGGTTCACCATCTAGAGTAACAATAACGTTTTTGTCTCCTGTTGTAACAATAGAAACATTCCTTGATTGAGTATAGTAAACTTTGTTTCTACTAACTCCTCCTTCTCCTTCGTCTTCTGACTTGGATTGATCTTCTAATTTCAAGCTAATGATCTCACTTACAATTCCAAAACCATCTGAATTTCTTATTATGACTATATCAAGCAAGCCATCGTCAACACTGGCATTTGTTGCAGCTTGAACCCCGCCTCCGAGAAACTTGCCGTTAGCTATAACACCCATAGTCATTTTAGTGATGACTTTGTCATCAATACCGCTTTCTTTGTTTAGGCCTATTGTTATTTCGCAAATATCACTTTTAAAAGTTGGCACCGTAGTGATTAACCCCGCTATTGTGGATAGTAGTCTGTTGTTAACTATATTTCGGACATCTTTTGCTTTACTTATTACTTCTGCACCAATACCTATCTCAGCTGCATTAAGAAAAACCCTCATCACATTTTTAGAAGAATTCTCGGATTCATTTACTAGTGCAGCTATAACATCTATTTTTTTGAAGGTTTCACAATTACCCAAAGTTGAGCAGCATTCTTTAAAATCATTAGGCAAATCAAGAGACTGTATCAAAACATTTCTTGTCCCACCGGGTAGTACAGTCATTACTGCTTCTGGATTTATAGGTTTTAGTGGCATTAGCGACAAATAGGCATTATTGTCGTCTTGAATTTTGGTGTTAAAGTTATAATCCATCTCATCGTTTTCCTCAAAAAATCCATTTGCTACTTCGTTTATCATCCCATCCCCACCAATAGGTATGATGTTCTTAAAGCCGTTTCTCAAATATGCTCTTGATAGTTCTGTTCCGTCACCACTTTTTTTTGTAAATGCAACCTCCATATCCGTTCCAAACGATTCACAAAGTGTTTGATAAATGGAGTCCCAGTTTTTACCGGTTAGACCACTATTTGAATTTGGATTAACTATTAAAACAGTGTCTTTATTTGCCATTTTAACTTACCATTTGATTTTTCTGTAGGTTGATTTGAGTGGTAATGATCGTTTTATCATTGTTAATGTTATTTCTAGAATGTTTTAAAATCTATATATATATTTTATTATAAAGGACTGCCAACTTCATCTTTAAATTTATAATAGTTATAATATATTTCACAGTCTACAATAAATATAAATAATAATTATTCATTTTATCAATAATTTAGACTGATTACTAAAAAAAGAAATTATGAATGGTGTTTCTACAAAATACTGTATAAATTCTAAATAGCATAATATAGTACATATTCCTGTTCCTACAAATATCGCTATCAAAAAGGATTGTGATAAGCATTTTATTTTACATTAAAAATATCTTTTAATTTCATAATGTTTGGAGTCACAAAAATGATGGTGACAAATTGCATGGGTTTTTATCGTGATATCATCAACCTGGTGTTCCTAAATCTGAAATAAAACAAGAGTTCAGAACATAAAGCACCAAACTCTGAACTCTTGTTTTAAATGTTAGGATTTGTTTTCAGGAAATGCCTCATCATTGAGAGCATGGATAGGTTCACCAGTAGGGAGTGGACTGTCTTTGTTGACCTCATACCTGTTGATTTCAGGAAAATCTATATTTAAAATAACATTCATACCAACTTGGTAAATGACACTTTTTGGTAAATCATACCTTTTGTTGTATTGACCAAAAACTACAATTTTATCATTTGTTTCTTTGAAAACATGACCAACATCATCCTCGTTTTTTGCCCTAACCCCTTTATTAAACAGGGACCTAGGATACCTGCCTTCATAGCTTGCCAAATCAGTAAATGAGTCATGATCTTCCCACGGATCTTTTCTACTTGTAGGCAGAGGTGCGTTTCTTGGAACCGAGTATTTCTCTAGGTCTGAATATTTGAGCCCCAATAAAACATTTGCACCAACCTGTTGGATCTCTTTTACTGGCACATCATACCTCTCATTTTTTTCTCCAAATATAATGATTTTATCCGAAGTTTCCCGTGCAACAAAGCCAACATTTGGCTCATCAAGGGCCTTTACACCTTTGTTAAAGTATCTTCCAGATGTCATTGTAGTAATAATCAAATAGAAATTATTAACCTTTTACAATCAGTAGCCAAATCATATTGGAGTTTTATTTAATATTGTATTATCAGATACAAACACCTAAAGCACAATTGATACGATACACTCTTAACAAATTGATACTATGGATTAATTATCAGTCAATTACTATACCCTTATTTGATTTTAAAGAATTGAGTAATGTGCTTTTTTAAATAAAAAGTTTAAACAATCAGTAAATAAAAACCTGATTGAATTAAAGACAAATAGACTTAAAAATAAATCGGTTATACCTCCATTAATGATTAAAGGTAAAATTGCCCTGATTACTGGTGCTAGTAGTGGTATAGGGTATTCAACTGCGATAGCACTTGCAAAAGAAGGAGCTAAAATTGTAGCAGGAGCAAGAAGAACTGAAAGACTAAATGAACTAAAAAGCACAATAGAAAATCTTGGCGGTGATGTAACCGTTCAGAAACTTGATGTTACGCAAAAAGAAGATTGTTTTGATTTTGCAAAAATTGCACTTGAAAAATATGGCAACATAGATATTTTGATTAATAATGCAGGAATAATGCCTCTGAGTTTTATCAAAAACCAAAAAATTGATGAATGGGACAAAATGGTTGATGTTAACATCAAAGGCGTTTTCTATTGCACAGCTGCAGTAATACCACACATGGCAAAAAATAAATCAGGCCATATTGTAAATATGTCTTCAACAGCCGGAAGAATTGTTTTTCCCGCTGGAAGTGTTTATTGTGCAACAAAGCATGCCATTACCGCATTCAGTGAGGGAATTCGCCAAGAGTTTAGCATACGATCTAACATTAGAGTTACCTGTATTGAGCCAGGAGTTGTAGCGACGGAACTAACTGAAACTATTACCGATACTTCATTGAATGCTTTCATTGAAAATGTGAAAAAGATGGAGCCTTTACAAGCAGATGACATTGCAAACTGCATTCTTTATGCTTTGCAAACACCAAACCACGTAAATGTAAATGAGATTTTGTTGAGACCGGTCCAACAGGATAGATAACAGTTAATCAATCTTTTTCCATTTTTGTAAGATAAAAATCACCATTTCAGACTTTACATCTAAACAAATATTTTGCTCATCTTAAATAACTGGCAGGCATACTGATACTATTGCATTATTGGATTGGTTCAATAAATAATCCACAAACATATTACAGGGATTATTTTAAGAAATTTAGCATTATAGCAGACAACATAAAGATTAATCGTGGGTATAAAAACGACATACCCGACAAATCATGGATGTTGTATCTATTAGAAGTATTCAATCAACAAAACATTGCAGTTGAGTTGAACCTTATCTGCCAGTTTGATAATCAGAATTATTTTGAAGCAATATTTAGTGGTCACAATAAATACAGATTTACAAAAGTTCTCCCTGAGATAGGGCACAATTATTTGAGGCAGATTAGGTTTAGTAAATCGCAATCATCAATTGAATATTATTTAAAGAATCTAAATACTGAAGCTGATGAGACCTTTTTTCTGAACCTAAGTAATAATCCATCATTTTCTTACCAATTCTCAAACTGTTTTACCGGTGTCGAATGGTGGAATAAAATTGAAAATAGGCCATATCCAATAAGATTTGGTGTAGAAATCTCAAATCTGTTGTATGGCTATAATGACAATGCAGATGATCCAGAGTCAGCTATGTTTTTCCCTATTAATTCTTTAATTTCAAACAAAGATGGTCAGTCCACTTCTTATCCTATAAGTTTTGAGGATAAGGGAACCAAAAATGGGTGTTTTTGTTATAATGCAGTATTAGGATCATGCGTCAATGGACTTGACATCACATTATCAGGTTGACAATTTTCCAGTTTTCTATAGCAGTCGCTTGGAATTTTTAGTTCCTCAAACAAATCCGGATGTAGTATCTTTGCCAATATTTCTATACCGGTAACTATTCTTGGGCTTGGTTTGCTAAAATATGAATTTGCATCCACCACATATGTTTTCTGCATCTTTACGGCTTTTAGTGAGTTCCATCTTTTATCTTTATTTAAATCCATTGCTTCTTTGCAAGTTTTTTTGATATCAAAACCACATGGCATAATAATTATTTTATCTGGATCGAATTTTACGATATCGTCTATCGAGATAATTTTAGACATCTCACCTATTTTTCCAATTCCGTTTATTCCATCAACAAGTTCAACCATTTGTGGTACCCAGTGACCTGCGATGTAAAGAGGAGATACCCATTCCAGACAAATGATTTTTTGTTTTTTAGATTTATTTTCCATGTCACTGTTTTCTAATTTTTGTCTAACCCAATCAATTCTTTTGGTTAATTTGTTTACTAGCTGTTGAGCTTTTTCAATATTGCCTGTTTCTTGACCTATTATAATTATGCTTTCGAAAATGTCGCAAACATTTTTAGGGTTTAGTTCAAGATTTCTTGGTTTGTACCCTAAAATGGAAAATACCTGCTGGATTTCCCTGCTAAAAGGAGCACAAACTTCACACAGATTTTGGCTAATTATTAAATCAGGCTTTATTTCTTTAACTTTTTTTGAGTCTATGATAAATACGGGCTTCTTATTAATAGACAAATCCCTTATTTTTTTATCGATTTCAACGCTGTTTAGGCCATTAGCATCAAAGGACGGAGAAATGATTTGGGGTTTGTCTGATGCTTTGAATGGATAGGTGCATTCGTGTGTAACGCCTTTTAATGTATCGCCAAGGCCTATTTCAAATAATATTTCTGTTGCACTGGGCAGAAAGGAGATTATTTTATCATATTTCAACAGGCATGTTCACTTGATAATTTTTTAGTTTTATTATCTATAAAGTTTGATTTGAGATTATTGTTAGCGATGTTATAATAGTGTAATTCCAATTGCATCATCAAGAATCATCAAAACTTACAGATTATATTGCATGTCATAGCTTATTTGATCCTTTTCCATCCATACTCATTAAACGATATTTCATTGTTTTTGATAATGCTTGATTTAACTAAAATTTCCAATAAATTTTTTATTCTGCTGTATTAACTTGACTTTAGTAATTACAATTAGTTTTAAGATAGCCGCAGTTAGATCAGTAAAATACAACTTATGGGGTAAATGGTGTTGATTGATTGATTGGAATAAATGCATGGACAGCAGCAAAATAGTGATCAACAAGACAATAACCCGATCTGAAAACATTCCAAGAGGAAACTCTATGTTTACCAAATCAACACGTTAACAAATTGTTTTTTTTTGATAAAATATTTTAAAAAAATGTCGCAGCATACTTTTACCTATCGATAATTATATCCATTGCTTATTTTAAAAAATAGCCATAAGTAAACAAAAATAATATTAAATTATAGTAGCAGGTATATCTAATATTAAATACTTTGACTATTGAGGATTTTACCGGTTATGACACAAATAAACAAATCTCTAGACCCCCCTTGAATTTATTATTTAATCCTTCACTTATAGACAGACAGGATGTATGGAAAATTGATGTAGTGAAACTTTTAGAAATGCTATTGGCGATACTTAAAGCATCTGGAAACAATGATCTTCGGGTGTGCGGGGTTGCTATTCTTACATCTGCATTAATTCACAGGCTAAAAGTAGAATCGATTTTTAAACTTGACAAAATAGCTAATCAAAAAGCGACTAAGGATATCAAGAGTAAAAATAATGAAAAAAAAACGCCTGTTCCAGAACTTGAAAGCATAGCATTGCCGTTTCGTAAAGAGACTTTGTATCCCGCATCACTTGAAGAGTTATTGTTAATACTGGAAAATATGATTACAGAACTTTCAAATCCAAACGTAAGAAAAAGTCAAATAGATTTAGAGCCGGTTCAAACATTTGATTTTCAAGAATATTTAATTAAATTTGAAAAAGTGATAGAAGAGTATGAAATTAGACTTTTTGATGTATTAATTGTTGACAAGGAGATACTTTTTAATAGTTTTGTAAAAGAGATGAACAGTTTGGAAATTGCACGATACTTTATAGCGATGCTATATTTGGCAATGAAGGGAAAAGTTGCCATTTCATATGATAAACCAAGGGAATCACAAATCAATGAACATGCTACAGAGTATTCAGTTTCAATTGATGGAACCAACTTCAGGAGTATCGAAAATATGGAATTTATCAAAATAACGGTTATAAATAGTTAGATTTTCGAATTGGCAAAATTACCACTTGATGAAACTATAGCCAGGGTAGAAGCAGCCTTGTATGCTGCGGGGCGGCCATTGACACTTGATGAATTAACAAAAGCTTCAGGGATAGATTCAAGGGAGAAAATAAAAAAGATTCTAAACGAGTTGATAAACAAAACAAAAGTTATTTTTAAAGCTATAGAGATTGCAAAACTGGATGATGGTACATATGTTTTTCAGTTAAAACCAAACTATTCGCCAATAGTAAAAAAATTCGCCTCAAAACCTCAAATATCAAATTCAGTACTGAAAACACTATCTTACATCACGTATGAGCAGCCAGTTACATCCAAAAGACTGGTTGAAATAAGAGGTTCAAAGGTTTATTCTCATCTAAAAGAATTAGAACAATTGGAGTTTATCATTTCAAAGAGTGCCGGAAGGATAAAAATCTACACCACGACAAAAAAATTTCAAAATTATTTTGGCATAAATGATTTAAAATCCTTAAAAAATTCTTTGCTATCAGCACAACCTAGAAGGTTACCTGATGGCAAAATGTAGGTAAATTGTATTTGAACCCGGCATTGTCAAACAATGTAATTTAACATGACTAAAACGGTATTTTGTCATATCATATTCAATTGAGATTAAAACAAACTCCAAAGAAAAACACTTAATTATCGTTTTATTGGTTTTTTGTTATGCGTAAATCCATAGAAAATTTGGGCGGCCGAAAATTTACCGGTGGGCGAATAATTCCAAATAGAATTAGAAGAAAAGCCGAAATAGATAGATATCCTAATGAGGCCGTCTCAGGACCGACAAAAAATATAGTCAGGCGGGTGAGAGGAAACAACATAAAAATTGCGTTCAAAACATCAGATCACGCAAATGTTACAGATCAGGACAGTAAAAGAACTCAAAAATTAAGAATCATTCGAGTTACAAAAAATCCAGCAAATAAAGATTATGAGAGAAGAGGCGTTATTACTAAAGGCGCATTGTTGGAAACTGAAATTGGAATTGCTAGGGTTATATCACGCCCAGGTCAGGATGGCGTTATCAATGCCGTTTTGATAAAGCAATAGCATAATCCCCCCGCAGCTTATAGAGATAAGGGAAAGAATAAGAATTTATTAAATGAATGACATTTTACTTTATTGGTAAAAATAGGGATCACCGTTTTTCCAGGAAGTAATTGTGATCGTGATGTCTATAATATATTTAAAGCAAAGTTAAACTGCAATATTAGCTATATTGAAGATAAAAACAAAATAAAAAACTTTGACGCAATTATCATTCCAGGCGGTTTTACTTATGGGGACAGATTAAGGGCAGGGGCGATTGCCGCTCATAGCCCCCTGATGGATAAAATTAAAGAAATGGCTGAGAATGAGGTCCCAATTTTAGGCATTTGTAATGGTTTTCAGATTTTGGTTGAATCTGGATTGCTGCCGGGAGCCCTAATACATAACAAAAATCTAAAATTCATCTGCCGGTGGATTGATGTTATAGTTACTAACAATGAAACCCCCTTTACAAATCTATATGAGAGATATCAAAAGATATCAATTCCGATAGCTCATGGAGAAGGGCAATACGTTATTGATAAACAAACATATACAGAGGTAAAAAACAATAACCAAATAATCATGAAATATGATGAAAGAGATAACCCAAATGGCTCAATAGATAATATTGCTGCCATATGTAATTTAAAAGGAAACGTAATGGGCATGATGCCTCATCCTGAACGGGCAAGCGATGATGATCTAACACCGTATGGTTTTTCAACAAATGCAATATATGTCTTTAAATCATTGATTAAATATGTTAACAGATTTTAGTGCCGGTTAAAAACATGGCCATTTTAAACGAATTTGAATACAATTATTTAAAAAAAAGTTTAAATCGAGAGCCAAATGAATTAGAGCAAAACATTATAAATGCTGAATGGTCTGAGCACTGTTCATACAAATCCTCAAAGATACACATAAGAACATTACCCACTGATGGTGATAGAGTAATCAAGGGCCCTGGTTTTGACGCAGGTGTTTTGGATGTAGGAGATGGTTATGTTATTACAGTCCATATAGAGAGTCACAACCACCCTTCAGCGGTAGAACCATACGGTGGTGCAGCCACAGGAGTCGGTGGGGTGCTAAGGGATATCCTCTCTATGGGAACAAGGCCTATCGCAGTTCTAAACGCTTTGAGGTTTGGGGATATTGACAGCAACAAGAATATTCCTTTAAGCAAAAAAAATCAATGGTTGTTGAAAAACGTTGTCAAAGGAATAGCAGACTATGGAAACTGTATGGGAGTCCCGACTGTAGGGGGTGAGGTCGAGTTTGACAGTTCTTTTGATAATTATTGTTTAGTCGATGTTGCATCCATAGGTCATGGAAAATTGAATAATCTTGTCAAAAACAAGGTAAAAAAAGGTGACATCATAATTTTAGCCGGGAATTCCACCGGCAAGGATGGTATTAACGGGGCGTCTTTTGCCTCATCAAATCTGGATGAAGAAAACCGCTCAGCCGTCCAAATCCCAGACCCATTTTTAGAAAAGATTCTACAGGAGTGTACTCTTGAAGCCATAGAAAAAAAATGCGTTAACGCCATGAAGGATCTTGGTGGTGGAGGGTTATCATGTTGCCTATCTGAAACTGCAGACAACCTGAAGAAGGGATTTGAAATTGAGTTATCAAATATACATTTAAAACAAAAAGACATGGACGATAGTGAAATAATGATCTCGGAATCGCAGGAAAGAATGTTGCTTATTACAAGTAACAAAAAGAAAACAAAACTATTTAGTTTATTTGAAAAATATGGCATAAAGTATTCTGTTATCGGAAAAGTCAATAATGACAAAAATGTACTAATCAAAAAAAATGGACAGGTGCTAGCAACAATGCCTGCCAAGTTAATTGCCCATGCCCCTTTGTTGGATAGGCCATCAAAGCAACCAAATTATCTGTACAATATAAATAAACTATTTAGAGAACCAAAAATTCCAAAAAATTTCAGCAGTTTAATATTTTCAATGATATCAAATCCAAATATTTGCAGCAAAAAATGGATTTACCAGCAATTTGATCATGAGGTGGGTATAAGAACTGTATTAAAGCCTGGATTTTCCGACAGTTCGGTCCTAAAATTAGATAATGGGAAATTCATCACGTTTAAGCTCGATGGCAACTCAAAGCATTGTTATCTTGATCCCTATGAAGGCACGTTAGGTTGTATTGCTGAGTCGGTTCGCAATACAGTCTGTGTTGGCGCAACTCCAATAGGTATTGTGGATCATCTGCAATTTGGCAATCCCGAAAATGAACAAATATTTTGGACTTTTTTGGAGAGCATAAGAGCTATTAAGGATTTTTGCACATTTATGAAAATTCCGGTGGTTGGCGGAAAGGTGAGCCTTTATAATGAAACCAAAAGCGGCGGCATTAAACCATCTCCGGTTATTGGCGCACTTGGTCTAATAGGGAACAAAAGTTTGGTCAGATCGCCAATATTTGAGGCTGATGAAAGGATTTTCATTATGGGTATGACATATGACGAACTAGGTGGCTCTGAATATTACGAATATTATCATAAAGCTATTGGCGGAATAGTGCCAAAAGTAAATCTAGGCAACCACAAAAAAATTGTCGAATCTGTCAAAACAATGGTTAAAACAAATCTGGTTTCTGCAATCCATGATTGCTCTAAAGGGGGATTGATTATCTCATTGCTGGAAATTTCAATTCAAAGTAATCTGGGTTTTGTTGTTGACATAGGCAAGATACCCACTTCCTGCACAAGATTGGATTATGCATTATTTTCAGAGAGCCATGGTAGATTCATATTCTCGACCAAGAATCCTGAAAAGGCTAAAGCTTTTCTGATGCAAAGGAAAATACCATTTGCCGATATAGGCGTTGTTACAAATGACAAAAAATGCAGCCTAAAATTTGACGATAAAACAATAGTGGATTTGCAACTATCTGAAATAATCAAAAGGTATGATAGTTCCCTATTAGCCATTTTGGAAAAAAAAGCCCCTTAGTCAAACGATTTATAGATGTTATCAATCACTCTCTAGAAATTAAAAACTAAATAAACGGTAAGACGGAGATATCTTGTTCTAATGGTCCATGAAAATTGTGGAGTTGTGGGTATTTTTTCACTTGGTGGATACAATGTGATTCCTTATTTGATAGATTGTCTAAGGTCCCTGCAACATAGGGGCCAAGAGTCGTGGGGCATAGCAATTCCTAATAGGCCGCCTTTCAAAAAGACAGGCTTGATCTCAAAATCGGCTAATGAATTTGGAAAAATAGTTGAGAAATATTCCTCAAATATCGCTATAGGGCATGTGCGTTACTCCACATCCGGTTTTAGTTCTTTAGAAAATGCACAGCCGTTAAAAGTCAAAGACTTGTGTGTTGCTCACAATGGAACAATAACTAATGCAGAGCAACTGTCCAATATGGTGGGTGGTTGCACATTTTCACCCCAGAATATGACCGATACCTTAGTTGCGTCTAAAAGACTAGTCGGTCATTTAAAGAATAATGGCGATATGGCAAAGGCTATGAATATCCTCAAAAACGAAATGGTTGGTTCATATTGTTTTACTTTCCTATCAGATGGCAACACAATATATGCAGCAAGAGACCCTAGAGGTTTTCGCCCTCTTGTACTTGGATATCATAAAGATATCCAAACCTATGTGGTTGCCTCCGAATCATGTGCGTTGTCCTCGATAGGGGCCATCCTATTGAGGGATGTTGAACCGGGTGAGCTTTTAAAAATAGACAAAAACGGCATATCCTCTGAAAGGTTTTCTGAACAGAGTCAGCATGCTCATTGTTCTTTTGAATTTACCTATTTTGCTCATCCAAGCTCCATTATGGAGGGAATTAATATCTACATGGCAAGAAAAAGGATTGGCGAGTATTTAGCAATAAAATACCCTGTAGAGGATGCCGATGTTGTGATTCCGGTACCAGACTCATCCAGACCTGCAGCTTTAGGTTTTTCATTAAAATTGGGTCTGCCGTTTGAAGAGGGTTTATTAAAAAACAGATATAGCAAAAAGGGCTCGATGAGAAGTTTTATTGAGCCCTATGCCGAAGATAGGAAAGAAATCAACCAAAGCATATTACCCATAAAAGAGTTAATCCACAATAAGCACGTGATAATAGTTGATGATAGTATTGTTCGAGGCACTAGCTCTGAATCCATAATAAAATCAATAAAGAATGCCGGTGCTCGCAAAATTACCATGGTGATAACCTTTCCACCAATAAGATACCCCTGTTATGCCGGGATAGATTTTCCCTCCCAAGAAGAACTTTTAGCATTTCAGCATGCAAAAAATGAAACATCTAGTGAAAAGATAGGTAACAACATAGCTAAAAAGATAGGTGCAGATAATGTGATTTATAACGATACTGAAAATTTGGCACTAGGAATAGGATTGAAAAAAGATGAGCTATGTTTTTCATGCTCCACAGGAAATTATTCGTCACTTGGTATAAAGCCCAATTTTAAAACAAAATACCAAATAAAAGATCAACTTTTGAGAAATTAGCATTTAAAATTTAAATCCCG
>JADDOQ010000206.1 GCA_016782315.1 Nitrososphaeraceae archaeon
TTTACTGACTTTTCAACTGAGATGATTTTAAGTGTTCTTCCCCTTTTCTTGGTTAACAATTTGGGCGTGTCAAGAGCAATTCTTGGTGCGATAGAGGGTTCCTCCGAGCTTACTAGTTATGTTTTTAGAATGTTTTCAGGTGCATTGTCTGACAAATTTAGGAAAAGAAAGGTGTTTATAATAATTGGGTACGGGCTATCAACAATAAGCAAGCCATTCTTTATGTTTAGTAGTGGTTGGATTGACGCCTTTGTGGTGAGGGCAACTGACAGAATGGGAAAAGGCATCAGAACGGCTCCTCGCGATGCTTTGATAGCTGATTCCGTATCGGAATCAATTTCGGGAAAGGCCTTTGGGATACACAGAACAATTGACCAAATGGGTGCTATAGTGGGACCCATAGTGGCCTTTGCAATTTTGCAGACAATGGACATTAGGGCAGTTTTTCTTCTCTCACTTATTCCCGGTGCTATTGCAGTAACAATTTTGGTGTTCTTTGTAAAGGAGGTTGCAATAAAAAAACTGTCTAACACAACAATATTTGAAAACATAGGTGGACTTTTCCAGAGAAACAAACCATTTGTTATTCTTCTGATTGTTACTGGCATCTTTAGCCTTGGCGCATTTAACTTTTCGTTCGTTTTGTTAAAAGGCTCAGACCTTGGAATAGACCAAAGTATGATACCTATAGTGTATGCATTAATCAATGTAGCACACACAATAATTGGCATTCCAGCGGGCATATTTGCAGACAGAATCGGTAAGGAGAAAGTCCTGTTACTGGGATATTCAATCTTTGCTATGTCAACAATAATGATGGCCTTTTCTGCAGATAGTTCTCTTTATGCTTTTGTTTTGGCTGCCGTGTTTGGACTTTACCTCGGGATTTCAGAAACTGTTCAGAGAGCGGTAATACCAAAATATGTATCTCCGGAATTAAGGGGAACCGCTTATGGTTTATACAGTTTGGTATCAGGTGTGTGTTTTTTTGTCAGCAACATAGCATTTGGGTTTTTGTGGGATGTTTACGGTGTGAATTTAGCAGCGCTTTATAGCCTGTGTTTGTCCATCATTGCAATTACAGGAATGACAATCTTCATTAAAAAATATAAATTATAGTGACAGGTAACTAAATTTCAATAGATTTATTCCGGCATTTTTATAATCTAATGGCCACAGTATTTTCATGTGTAAGATTTAATGTAGTACATAATAATGCCACCTTTAACCTCTGATGTACAAAACATTATTCCAATGACAGAACATTTGCAATGGCAGTAGCAATGTCACCTAGTTGTCACATCAAGATATTTCATCCAACAAAGGAGATAATGATTGTGGCAGCTGCATACCCAATGAGATGTCTATCGCCCAGGCAAAAAGAGAGAAAAAATATTCCATCTGCAATGGTCAAGGTAGTAACAATAGAACATTTGCTGTCACAATCCTGATGCACATCTGTTGAAGACATAGAAATACAGAATTTAGATTATTACAATGGAATCGAAAGACCAACAGTAAAGTGTTTTATAATGATGCCTGCAGCGGCAGCAGAAGCTGATGAATTTGTAAATGTCATGAACCATTTACACATAACAGGAAAATTACATATAATTTTTAAAACTTGCCAATTATAGTTATTATATTTATTGTCCCATTTTTCAAAGAATACCAAAGCCGGCGCCGCTTTAGGCGGCGCCAAGACCTACAACCAAAAGTTACTTCTGCCGACAATGCAAGCATATTATTAACATCTGTAGTCCATCTAGGACAAGTCGGCGACGCTCTGGAGCGTCGCCAAATCAGTTAGTTGAGAATTTAATGACATCGACGTTGTTTGCAATGATGAGTTGCAGATTTTCACTTAGGGACCCATAAAAACCGTCAATCATGGACTACAGCCATAATGATAAACATATGTTGTAAAATAAAATCTAAAAAAAATTAAAGGAGTGAATTTGTATATGCCAACACTGTCTTGCCATTTGTTGTTCACTCCTTTAGTGCTGTAGTACAATATCCAACTAACAATGATCCAGTGTATAGACATGTAAAGGATTTGTGTCTAGTGCATTAGTAGCGCTTGTTTTTTTATGTTAGTCTATGGCGCAGATTCATAGACACCATTAGGTTGGCCTAACAAAAATATAAATTAGATCTGGATTATCTGCATGCATAACAAAGGAAAACCATCACTTTAAAAACTCTATAAAGGTATGATCAGTGTCAACAATACCGTCTGCCTTTAGCTGTTCCATTAGCTTAAGCGGGTTAGCATCATGGTAGACCTTTAGGTTCTTTACGGCAACAAACTCGTTTTTGTGTTTGCTGTAAAGCTCATAATGGTTGGCATGAAAATAGTCATAATCCTTTCCGTATTTTTCCATCCATTCCATATCGTCATCCAACGGTGTACCCAAGGGATTATTATGATATTTTGTAAATTAAAAAGTTTTCTCAGACAACAAGGTAAGGTGTTAACTATTGAGTGACGACATTAGTGAATCTAAGGTTTTAGAGTCGCCTGTAGCATCCATCTGTTATTTAAGGGGGCTTCCAACATTATCGGTTTTGTCATCATTCAGATTCTTGGGATTTGAATCCACATTATTGCTATTGCTGCCTGGTGAACTTTTGTTGTCTTCTGCTTTAATCCGGTCATGGGTGTTTTTGGATCCATTTTTCTTTCTATGAGTAATGTACTTTGATACAAAAAACATCTCGTCCTTAAACCCTGTGTAGTTCCAATAGTATTTGTTAACAACAGTCGATATGACAAACCAGGCAACACTGTTAACTATGATGGAAAACAAAAATCCATAGTAATATGTGATGATTATGCTAGTTATTGTTCCACCTATAATATAAGGCAAATAACGCTTTACAGTTTGTTTTAGTGATGGTTCCATAAGACTTCTGCATTGATATGAATAACAAAATATATATCCGCCATAAATCTCGGAGTATGTCTCACTATTGCCTCATGCTCTCTTTATTGACCAATGACATAGACAACAAACATTTCACATTTGTCCTATATTCACTAGATAAGACATCATTTGATTTAAACCAATATAAGTTTCATATTCTAAAGGAATATGATGGTATTAAATTCCATATAATACAAATGCTTATATAGTGTGTTAACCAATAGATAGTGATGTCATTTAAATCAGATAATAAAACAACAGCTTCAACAAGCAGCAAAAACAACAATAATGCAGACGTAAAATACTCTTATGAAACTAATACCAATACTAACAATAACCAAAACAGCCAAAACTCCAATGATTTGAGTGAATCAATAAACAGGTCATTTGACCAGACCAAAGACCAAATCAACAGGTCAATAGAGGAGTCAAGAAACCAAATCCCACGTTACAACGACATTGTCAACAGTTACCAGGAGCAATCACTCCAAACAGCTCA
>JADDOQ010000207.1 GCA_016782315.1 Nitrososphaeraceae archaeon
TTAATATATATGAGAACCTTGTTTTTTTTATGATAAAAAAATAACACACTCAGTTACTGTGATTTTATGATGAACAATTGTTGTTACTATTAAACTGTTATTAGAATCCATAACCACCACTGAAATTTTAAAATAAAAAATAAATTTGTTAAATAGAATTATACAACTAAATTTTATAACAAAATAAAACATATTTCATAAATATAAACAACAATACAGTAATTTGTACCATGTTTCAATTTATTAACATTAAAGGCATTATGTTTCCAGCCATCATTGTCACTTTTGCATTTAGTTTAGGTGTTATAAATGTAATAAATGCATTATCCCCAGAAACGGCCTTTGCAGCAGCTGACCTAGACATTCCATCAATAAGCTTGGAATATAATGGAGGCAAACTAGATTTAAATCCCATAATAAACGTAAAGGATAAAATACTGACAAAGATAAACTCCCCTGAATCAGATCCAGATGTAGATTCAGTTGTATATTCCATAAACAACGGAGATAAAATTTCTTTTAATTTAGGCGAGAAGCCATCCAGGGTGGACGCATATCTTATAGACTATGAGGCTGAATACAATACACTATATGCACTTGAAAAATCAGGAGATCAAGAATTCATAGCAAAGGCACCTTCCCCAGGCATATACAATGCAGAAGTACATGCGTTGTATCCTGATGGAAGGTACACATCATACTCAAAAATGGTAGAAATTAAAGACGACAAAATGGATCTTTTGAGTCTGACACCCGACAAAAGCAATTGCCTAGATGAATTAAAGCCAAACAAAGTTATCGCCGTCGGCAACCCCAAGAATTTATTAAGTGACATCGCAAGCCAAGTTTCTATTGGCATAGGCAACCCCACAAATCTATTAAGTGGCATCGCAAGCCAGCCAATAGTCAAAGAATTCGCTTTAGGGAAAACAGACGAGATAATCGTAGAACTAGAGGACAACAATGATGTATGCGGGTTGCAAATGGGACTGGCAAATTCAGAGAATGACATCAACTTTTTCGCAGTACAATTCTCCCATGATGGAAATGAATATGAATATCCCATTGTGTTTTCCAATACAGGCCATGGTGGCGCTCCAGAGGTATACAGATACCCATCTTCAATCGAAGCTAAATATTTAAAAGTAGTACCACTTGGAAGCGCAGTTATAGAGGGATTAGGGATAGAGGATTTGGAAATTGTCGGAAATTAAAAGCTAGACAATTTTTTTCTTTTCCTGGGTGTATAGATTTTGTTCACAAATATTCAATTTCATCAAGTTCATAAAACAAAAACAAAATAATGCAAAATGCTAGAAATCAGGTGGAATACAAATCGAGATCACTTAGAGAACTTTTGTATCCATAAATTTTTTTTGTCAAATCATCTGTTTCAACGCTTTTGTCAATAAATACCAGTAAAACATGATCCTTGATTGGAAATAGCAATATTTTCAATGTTTCATAGACATAAATAATGGAACTTAAATTACCAAATGAAGAAGAAAGCATTTTCCGCAAATCTGTCACATAAACAGACTGGGAATAAATCATTTCCAGGTTTCGGCCTTTTAGACGCTCATCTACTGCTACGCGCTGATTGCTTGAACTAAGGTGACCAGATTTTTCCACAATGCCAGCAAATAGAATATTATCGTCCAAATCAAGTATATTTTTTGTAAACTGACCAGCATTCATCAACTTTCTAAATAAATAATTACATATAGTCTTTATGAATTCCATCAAATTCTGCAAAAATCAATTTGAACGAAATAATCATATAAGTCCGACATAAATTAGAGTTATGGCTAATGATGCATCATCATCTCCCACTTCTGCGGATACCATACCATTCCCAACATTAACAATTTTGTATTTACCTGCTGAAGCTGAGGTAGCTGTAGAAGAAATAAGCCAAAAATACAACAACATGACAGTAGAAGACTGTAAAGGTTTTTTTCAACAAGGAAAAGAAAAGAACTACAAGAAAATTACAATATGGAGCCAGGGTATTGATAGTCTTTGGTTTAATGCAATAATTGCAAGAATAAAAGATCTTTCCAATTTGGAGTCTATTCCAATAGTTTCAGGTGGAATAATGTATTCCATATGATATCATTAAAGTAAAGTTAGTTTATGTATACCAATGAAAATAGAAGTTGTTGTGGGTACTTCTATTGGAATATTCAACGAATTATGCAAATAAATGCTGGTTAATGTTTGGGAATACAACAAGTTAGAAAGGTCATTTGGAATTACAGATTGGTACATGCACATGCTGCCCGGCGTTGATAAGTTAGAGATCAGGTTAAGGTTTATGGGAAAAACAGTACTGTCAGCAGAAGAGCCAACTATTTGTAGCAATGGTGTAGTATTACCATCACAAGGGAGTTTTGTCAATACCGTCCCATTTGAGATTTTCATCGGCAAAGAGCTATATAAAGGAACAAAGTCTTTTGATTGGATAGACATGGGATAAGGGAGAACCAATAAGGACTGCATATCCTCAAGATTACTATTGACCGGAATATCGCTAGTAGTCTTTAGCATAAGCGTTGTCCTATTATTAACACCATTATTAGTAACATTTTGTTCAATACCAATAGTAGGATTGTAATTAGCAGAGCCATTAGACAGCCCTACCTCGCCTTCAGTGTTATTCGATTGATTAATACCAGTTAACGTAAAATTCTCCATTCCGCCTTCAGTGTTATTCGATTGATTAATACCAGTTAACGTAAAATTCTCCATTCCGCCTATAACCGAATCAATTAGCGATGAACCTTTTAATGAATCAATTAATGATAGTACTTCATCACTAGAAGACTTTGCTCTGTCAAGATTATTTTCAGAATCATTCATCTGGCCAAAAGAATAGTCAATAAAATTAAAGGTTAGCATAAAACCTAGCAACATAAAGAAAAAAAAAGGTTTGGAATTACTAAAAGATAACAATATGAAATAATCATATAGAAAAAATTATTTAATCTTTTCCCTTAACAATTTACCAAATAAAATATCCTTTAGGCTCTTAACGTCTGTGATAGGTGGTGTACAAGTAAAGTCTTTGCATATCAATACAAATTCATCAAAATGGGCCGATTTTTCATTTAACAAAGATTTATTCTGAAACAAAGGGTATTTTTCCAAGGCTTTTAAATTGCAATTTTCATCCATAATAGAAAAGATCCCATTTGGGATAAATGCTCTATTTATGACTTTAAGCATAGTTGATTTTTTGAGTGAGATGTTTTTTGAAAAAAAAGTAATCTCCATGGGTTTTTTTACATAAAGATAAGCAGAGGACAGCAAGTGACCAAATCCAAAGGGATTTTCTACGGCAGATAATAATGATGATTTAATTGTTTTTTCAGCAAAACTCAGGTAA
>JADDOQ010000208.1:0-1994 GCA_016782315.1 Nitrososphaeraceae archaeon
CAACCTGGCTAAAGTGCGTTATCGAATGGGATGTGATTCAATAGTGAATGGAACCTAAACTATGTTTATTTTATTTTTAAGAGTAAAATTGAATTATTATATATGACATTTAAAATGGATATGATTAAGGTTTTTGTCAAAGTTCCTCGTTGCCAAATTGTCTTAAATTATACTAACTAGATGAATGCAATAATTGTATAATCTTAAATGATTTCAGTAAATGTCCTCAATAACATAATTTATATACTTTGGTCCATATTTTCTGTAAATTGTATTTGTTTTCATTAATTAATAATAGACTTGCTAAATATAGAGTATTAGGGAGAAACATGGATTCTTTTTCCATTTATTTGAGAACCCAAATATTTTATTAGGTTTAGTAAACTTTTATAATTTATTCTTATATCTTTAATTTCTAAAAGGTTCAAAGATATTGGATATTTGGAAATCTGCTTTATGGGCATAGGACCATTATTTCCATTTACAGTAAGAGCTGTTCTTGACCACATAAAGATTATGTGCTTTTCTATATTCTCTTTTTTATAGTTTTGAAATGCCTTGCGTATTTCGTCACCACTTATAATCTTGGAATTCTTTTTATACAGTATGGTAAATATTGAACATGTTTCCATTAATTCTTCCGAAGGTATCTTAACAATATACATTTAGTTTATTATATAGGGTTTATATTAATAATCAGTTATATTATTTTATAACTACTTAACTTATAGTGTTATAAAATTTAATTATTCTTAATATTTATCTGAGAATAATAATATTAACTAACTCTTCTTGAATTAGTAGTTGTACAATAAGACTAACGATTAATGAAAATAACCTGATTGTTATTCCCTCTGTGCTATGTTGAATATTGATACTTTTACAAATGCAATTGCTTGTGATGTAATAATCAGTCGATGCTGCCAAAGATACACTGGTATAGACTCAGACCTTGTTGCACATGATACAGCAAGTAAGAATTTGCAGTGACTTGTTATTGATTTCTTAGTTTTTTTGATTCCTCGTGTGGAAGCTCAATCGTCGTGGCCACTGCGTCAATACAATCCCACCCAACTTCTGTTCTACTATTGTACAAATATCCTTAATTATGTTATTTGGTTACTATTGTCAATGAATTATTGTGCTTATGCGAAAACTACATTTTTTCTATTTGTGTCAATTATGTTGCTATACGCCATACCCAATTTCCTAGACGGAAACTCATACTCGCATGGTTTTGTTGCGAGTCCATTCTTCAAAGTATCATCATCTGTATTTGCAGTTATTTCACCACTCTCCATATCCACTAACATGAGCAACGATTCTTTGCATGAAAACCATTTTAACATGAATAATTCAAATGTGTCGGGAATGCTTGAAAGAGGCAATATTGCCATGGGTTTTGACCAGAACAAAATCTCACATCAATTTATTCCACTGCCTGATGGCGGAATAATCAGGATATCCGCTTTGGACAGCAGTGACAATGAAACTATCACTCAAATAAAAAGCCATGCGAGGGACATTCAGAAGGAATTCTCAGAGGGCAACTTTACCAAACCGTTCTTTATACATGCAGAAAACGTTCCTGGAACAGATGTCATGAATCTGAAAAGAGAGCTGATAGAATACCGTATTGATGATATGGAGAATGGCGCCAACTTAATGCTATTTTCAAACGACAAAGAACTGACCAGGGCAATAAATCAGTTTATGAAGTTTCAGGCGGGAGAGCACAAAGGACACTGATTCATCCGACTATGCCACTTTGTTTAAAGTCACAATCAACCGTCTCAACATTCTTTGTAAAATATTGTATTAATGTTAATTTAACTTTATTTTTGTTTTGAGGTATATACCTGATAAAGCGTTACTGGTTCTTCATATTCCTCTTTCATCCAAAGCATCCTAAAACCCTCTTTGGCAATCAAATCTAGTATTTCCTTTTCTGAGAAGAATCTAACCTCAAAGCCGTTTATTTCGTAGATACCTTC
>JADDOQ010000208.1:2158-3397 GCA_016782315.1 Nitrososphaeraceae archaeon
AACATGCATCTTTAAATGGTAATGGCTTTTTAACATCATAGAGATGCGATTTTACCGGCAGTTTTTTTTCATTGGCTTTTTTGTTTATAATCTCGATGCCTGTTCTAGAGTAGTCTAGAGCTTCTACCTCAAGGCCATTTGAGGCAAAAAACATTGTGTCTCTACCATGACCTGCTCCTATCTCCAACACATTCTTTATGTTGTTTGATTTTATGTGTCTAAATCAAAGTGTGGCAAAGTTACTGGGTTCCTCTCCAAAGAAGGTGTTATCTGATTGGTATGCCCTATCCCAAACTTTACTCATTGATAATTATTCAACTCTTTGCTCTTTTCCTTTTTATATTTTAGAAACTCAATCTTTTAATTCAACAGCCTTTTAAGAAATGTGGAAGAGGGGCTAGGCCTAAAAAAACGTTCAATTTTGAAGTGGGCCCAGAGGGGACAATGATATCGGTCCTGTAAAAGAGATTCAGAGATTTTAAGCGATGATTTAGAATTTAAAGATTTTGACCTGTAACATGTTTTAATAGATGACAAAAAGTTAAGTGTTTAGCTTACACAAGAAAAACGTCTAAAAAATAATTGGGCTGCTTTACTCCTCATTATTCCACCTTGATAACCCTGACGTATACATTTCGTGTTAGTGTAGTGTTATTACACTTGTTCTCATAACCAAAAAAAAACGAGATGAATCGATTCTACGCTGACACTGGGATTTCCTATAGACTGCCACAATAACAGGCAACAGGAGTTTAGCAGAAAATAGTTATATTGTTTACCGCAGTAATATCTTTCGTGCAGTCAATGACCTCTATCCTTATAGTAGATGACGAGGAAGACATATCTAATCATCTGAGGCAATATCTGATAGATGGAGGGTTCGATGCAGTTTCGTTTACATGTCCACTATTGGCCTTTGAGCACTTTAGGCATAACCCATATGCGTATCCCATCATTATAACGGACTTGAGAATGCCCGGTATGAATGGAATTGAGCTTGCAAACAGGATAAGGGAAATAAACGGCACAGCAAAGATTTTCATGGTTACCGCATTTGACCCAGCAGACTTGGAAAGCAAACCTGACTACAGGCAAGCAAAAATCGAAAGGGTAGTTCAAAAGCCAATAAAGCTCTCGCAGCTCAAAAAGATGGTCGAACAGGTTTTGCAAGCTCCATAAGAGAAGGTTTGGCTGATTATTGCCCCTTTTTCCCCTAAAGCCAAACAAAAAAAACAGCAT
>JADDOQ010000209.1 GCA_016782315.1 Nitrososphaeraceae archaeon
TGCGCCTTTTGTTATAGGAAGAATGACAATTGAGGAAGCCGGAATTTACAGTGTTTGCTGTGCCATTCAAAACCTGTGGCTTGCGGCAAGGGTTGAGGACATAGGCGTTGGTTGGGTCAGCATATTGGATAATTTGGATTTGGCCACTGCTTTAAATCTGCCGGACAACGTAAAGCCAATTGCGTATTTATGCTTGGGCCATGTTGAAAAGTTCAACGACATCCCTGATTTGGAAGAGGACAAATGGCTAAAGAGAATGAATCTCTCAGATGTCATTTTCTTTGAAAAATGGGACAATAAAGACAACTCTAATTGGGCAAGTTTTAAAAATTATATGTAATTTTTCCTTTTATGTGTAAATGGTCAATGACATTTACCCTTCACTAGCTGCAACTACTGCTGCTGCAGGCATCATTATTATTTGTACCCATAGAATTTGTATTATCTTACTTAACTACTTTAATAAAAACACTCAATTTGTATTCTTTCTTTTTATTTCATCTTTGTTGCAAGTATTTTGTATGTATTGTTGATGTGTATAGGCCTCTTTGAAATTTGTTCCAACCAACTTATGTCTCTAATCCTCTAAATTCACTATATCCAACAACATTTATTCTATAAGAACAAAGTAATCTAAATTTTACATGTTTGTTTGAATGATCTTCAAATTTGGCCCAATTATCTTGTTGATATACATAATAAACCATCTTTGGAAAAGCAATTATATGGGCAGAGGCAAAAGCGCCTATTGTTGAGAATAAACGTCTGTTTTTGGATGAAACGCAAACCCATTCAAACCAAAATCCCTAGTCAAATGGCAATCTTGACAATGTCTTTCCACTCAAATCACCATTAATGCTCTTACCATCAAAATTCCATTCACTGCCTGTTTGGTTATCTGTGAAATTCTTTTTTCCGTCACTATATCTGAAAGTTAAGGTTTGTGCATCAGCGTTTGGATTAAACATTTTTACCATAAAAGGAAATGCGGACCACATTGTAATGGATTTATAATTTATTTTGTCGTTTATTACCTTGATATTATCAATATCTTTTAATTTATATGCTTTATAGTTTCCTGTTGCTTCCACTCCAATAACAATTTCTTTTAATCCTAGTCTATCATCCTTTTTGGGGATAGGGAAAAGAACATATGAGTTTGTGTAGTAATCGGCATAGGCACGAACATATCATTTCGTATCAATTAGAGAATAATTAAAATAAGGATAGGATTTGATATTTATATCATATTGCAGTTATTTTTGAAGATTTGTTAGGTTTATACTTGAACCAGAATAGCCCAAAGATTGTGCCCAATATTATCCAAAATCCTACCATAGTTAACCCACTTGCAATTCTAAACGAGTTTACCAAATCCATCGATATGGGAATTTCATCCGGATTTGGTGGAAATAAAACAAATGCACTTGACATTATTACAGCGTAAATCAATGGTATAATTATAGAGATGTGTGCGACATGTTGTAGTCTATAAAACAAAATGCCGAGAATTAAAGCCGATATTGCAGACACACCTAAAAACCCCAGATACAAACTTTCTCTTAGATATATTGTTTCAGGATCTCCAACAGCAGGTGGATTTCCAGGATACTTAAGAAATGGAATGACAAATAAAACTACGGTCATGACTAGCGATAGGAATACAGCTTTTTTTCTATCGCCCGAGAATGGAAGGGCTTTATGGCTAAAAGCATAAACTATGCCAAGCAAGGAACCAAATGCCATTCCTAATATAGACCCTCCAAGAATACTTCCAACTTTTTGCCAAATTCTATATGAGTTTTGTTCATTCATATCCACATTCTCACCTGATGTAATTATTTTAGCAGTCTCAAAACCTATGGCCTTATCAATAAAGGCTCAACAATAATCAAGTTCATACCTGCCAAAATTACACCAGATATAGCGCCTGATATAATCGAAATTAAAATAAAGGTTAACGATTTCATCTTAAATCAAATCCGCATATTAGCCAGAAATAAATCAATGACATGGAAATCCTGATGAATGCCTCATATCATGGGTAACCTCATGCAGGTATTTTATGTTGAATGCCTCATTTCCCTGCAATAAACTGAAGATATGGCCTTGGTCATATCCCACTACAAAAAGACCAAATACTACAATAACAGCTAAAAAACCAATTGCTAATTTTGTATTATCGTATTCCGCAACACTTGTTTTTTGTTTGGATAAAGACATAAAATTTTTCTTAAGGATATATTATATAAAGTCTTGGATGGTTTATCCAACAAGTAACTTAATAATGAAGTCAAATCTCGTATTAAAAATGGAGAGGGATGCACGAATGTGTGAGCATAAAAATTTTGATGTTATATTGATTATAATGATTTTTGTATAAAATTCGAACAGAAAATAACAATAAAAATTTTTTAACACGAATACGCATTTGCATCATTGATTTTTTAAATTTTAAAAGCAAGGTTGGTATTCGTATAATAACCATTATTATATCAGTTTTAAAATAACAATATTATGAGTTTTTCAATTGTCATTTCTTTTGCTATTGTTTTCTTTTATGTAATTGGCACTAGTTTACCATTCCTATCAGTTTATGGTCATCCAATTCCTGTCAGTTATGAACCTAGACCCAATCAGATTATCAATTCAACTCAGACCTTGCCTGATAAAGTAACCATCACTTTTACAGAGAGTTTCGAGTCAAGAGCAAGCAGTTTAAAAGTTATTGGCCCTAATAACGAAAGAATAGATAATAACGATCTAAAGGTATTGGATTCAAGTAAAGCTCTTTCTATCTCGCTAGATAAATCCAAAGTAATACCTGGTGTTTATACAGTAAATTGGTTGGTGCTGTCTAAAGATGATGGTCATATTACTAAAGGCTCTTATGTATTTTCCTTTGATGGACAAAGCAGTCAAAATCAATAATCGCAACAGGTTGCAATGACTCTTTAGGTTATTCTAAAAACATTACAAGTCATAATATAATGTTAAAATTTAACTTTTCTCCATTTAAAGTATGTCAAAATACATCGATCTAACTGCTTCATATGCTAATGGTACAGCAGTTGAAAATACCAAAGAAGTATCCAGATTTAATAATCCGCCTAATAACTAGAGACCTATTGTCGATGTCCTTGAGAAATCAAATGCAGGAAAATATTCTTCAACCAGCAGTTTCTTAAGCCAGAATGGTAAAATGGGAAATTAAAATAACTGTTCAGAGAGTGGGACAGTTCATGATGTTAACCAACAATTTGATTTAGATGGGAATAACCCATAATAGTTTTTTATAAAGATTGCAAAAAAGGACATAATCCATCCTCTTTGAGAAATATGTTCATGTTCATAATTAGTTCAATAGTATTTAAT
>JADDOQ010000210.1 GCA_016782315.1 Nitrososphaeraceae archaeon
ATAACAGGAACGATATTCAAGTTTACAATACCCACTAACATCAGTAAGAAAAAGAGCATAGAAAACAGAAAATGAAAAATTATTAGAAATAACCTACAAAAAAGAGTTTAAGACTCATAATAATCCATGAAAAAGTCAAGAGCAACACACTAATGCTTGAAAATTCATTTTTAAATTGTAAAGCAGTATCTTTGATTATTAACCAGATATATAAGGCACCTATAATGCATTTATGATTTACTGAAATATATCATATATTCTATTAAGTATCTTTTGTGATTAAATAATGCATAAATTACAATAGCATCTACAAATGCTATTTGGGTCATTGCGATATCAGGGTTGTTCGAGTAGTTGAGAACAAATAAAAGCGCTTTGACAATAAAAACAATCATTTCACTTTTCCAAAAGTTTTGCTATTTTACAGTTTTGTCTGAATGATGTTTGTTGGGTATATGCAAGTGCTTTAAATATTCGGTGCCTCGAGTTTTAATTTTCTTGTTTTCCATAAAAAGATACAATACAGCAATAATTTCGAATCTACCAAGTATCATGTTAACAATAAGAAAAATCTTTGACACAACACTCATGTCCATAGAAGTTACTCCTGAAGACAGCCCTGTGGTGGTCAAGGCAGAAACCGACTCAAAAAGTGAATCCATAAAACTCCTTTGTTCCAAGTAAAACAACACCAATGCAGTGATAAAAGATAACAACAAAAACAGGGCAACTACCGCTAATGATTCTCGGTAAGCTTTTTTTGCCCGAAGTTCATCTGTTTTCTTTCCATAGCTGATATATGACTCATTGTATCGAGAGGATACAGAGGAAATCGACCTGATTGCATTGTCCATTGCAAAGTTTCTTTTTGTTATTCTCTGGAAAATTTGAATTAGTCTACCAACCTTAATACCCCCAGCTGTTGAGAATGCCGTTCCACCAATTAGCATAAGCATCATCAAAACAATCTTTCCATCGGTAGACAGCAACGATATGTCAATGAATTGAAATCCGGAAGTAGTTGAAGCACTTACAACATGAAACGCAGATGTAAGCCAGTCTGATTGACTGCCATCACCAGCATTTAAGAACAAATAGAAAATAGGTATTGAAACAACAATAATTCCAAAATACAAAAATATTTCAGGTCGATATTTTGTAGTTGTTACCTCTTTGCTTAATAGGGCATAGTGAAACGCAAAAGGTAGAGCCGAAATTACCATACCGGTCATTATCACTAATAGTTGTAGGGAGTTTTCACCAGTTACTGCTGTGGAAACGGGAATAAACCCCCCACCGGTAACTGTGCTAAAAATCAATGAAACAGTGTGAATAATGTTGAAATCGGCAAACAAATACAATAACGCACACAGTATTACGGTATAAAATGTAAAGATGACACCAATTGTCAAAAGTAGCTGCTTTAGTTTTAGGATGCCTCCACCTATCATACCTTTCATATGAATTAACTTTCTTTCAGGATAAAAGAAGGTAATGACAAGATAGACGAAACTTAAACCCCCCACCCATTGGGTAAAAGAGCGATAAAAGTCAAAGCTCTGGGGCAAGTTTTCAGGATATGTTATAAATGACAAACCAGTTGTGGTGAATCCAGATGCACTCTCAAAAAAGCTGTTGACAAAAAGAGACAATGGATCAATATCGCTTGAAAATGGGTTGACATACATGTATGGAATGCTTCCAAAAAGACTTAGCAACACAAAACTTGAGACCATCAGTAATGACGCCTGCTTTAGGTTTAATGGGGTCTTTTCCCCATAGGCATTTAAAATAAATCCAGTAAGAAACATTACTGTAATAGCCAAAAACATTCCGGTGGCAGATATTGTCTCCCCCATTACAGTGGCCAAAATAGCAGGCGCTATAATCAGTATCCCAGAGAATTGTAGCAAGAATCCAAGATTGGCTAGGATTGGTTTGTAATGCTCTCGTATGATGACCCTGTAGGTTCTAAATGTCTTTTCTAGCACGGATGTCCTGATGGCATTTGCCAACCCTTCCTGTGTTACAATGCCTAAAACCTTTTCATCATCGACTATTGGCACTCTTTTGATTATGTTAAGCCTCATAATGTTAAGTGCCTGTCTTACGGTTGCTTTTGAAGAAAGGGTTACAATGGGCGAAGACATTATGGACTTTAGCAGAGTCTGATCCGAATCCGCACCCCTCATCACAACCTTGTCTAAAATATCACTATCCGTTACAATGCCTATGGGTTTTTCATGTTTAGAAACAATAATTGTTTCTGCATTTTTTGCGTGGATTTGCTTAACAGCACTTGCGACATCCACGTTTTCATCTATAACAGAAAACTGACCGTGAACATAGGACAATACAGAACGCTCCAAAGGATCAGTTATCATTTTGCTATCTGTTTTTCCTTTTAAAATAAATCGAGGCAAAGTCAAATGCAAGCCTCAAAACAGCAAAGATGCTATATACATGCTTTAAGTCACAAGATACTATCGCCATAATTTGAGAGAAATTTGAAACCCCCTCATCTCCAATATAATGGTGGAGATCGGTATCCACAACAGATGGTATTACAATGGTGTCAGATGCCAAGTAAGATAAACTCCTTATTCGTTGATCCAGACAGTAAAAAGTAATAATTTCGCAGCGCCATACTGATTCCCAGTATCCCATAGAATCCAGTCACAAAATTTGTAAAACATTTTTTTCTTGGCATTGCATTAAAGAAAATGATTATGCCAACATTGTAAATTCCAAAAACTTTTTCTGAACACATCATCTCCCTTTCCAATAAAACGCTAAATCTTATTATTGTGTCTGACAACTATTTCATCTGGTTTTTATTGTAACCTATTTAACAGTAAATAATGCATTGATATAAGATTTCCTAAAATCATTTTTTTATATTAGAATGCTCAGTTATATGAAATATTTACATACCTAATTATAATCTTCATAAATGATACAGGATAATTGCAAAGAACTATCATAATATTATCACAATACTCCCAGTTTTCAATCATACATTTTAAATACGGATAAAAAAAACATCCGTTTCACCACACCAGCTATTGTCGCCCCAACATTTGGTACTTACAGATTAACTCATTATGGCGGGCTTTACTACGGGCTTTTTTATGACGTATGGAGCTTTGATAGGCCAAAGTGCATAAGTAGTCGCTGAAGGGTTAAGCATGAAATTTGGACATTCAGAATCTTTTATAGGCGGTTTATACAGCTTCCAACCTCAATATCCAGTGCAGGCAACATACCACTTGCCAAACGCAGTCTTATGGTTTCCTTGGCGTGTGTTTGTTCTTTAGTGGA
>JADDOQ010000211.1 GCA_016782315.1 Nitrososphaeraceae archaeon
TTAAACTGGTATAGCTTTCACTGTATGGCCTCCATGCTGACTGAAGTGAGCTGATCACCGCTTTTTGGGACTCGATGTATTGTTCTGAAATCTCTTGAGCTGTTTGGAGTGATTGCTCCTGGTAACTGTTGACAATGTTGTTGTAACGTGGGATTTGGTTTCTTGACTCCTCTATTGACCTGTTGATTTGGTCTTTGGTCTGGTCAAATGACCTGTTTATTGATTCACTCAAATCATTGGAGTTTTGGCTGTTTTGGTTGTTTTGGCTGTTATTATTGTTATTGGTATTAGTTTCATAGGAATATTTTACGTCTGCATTGTTGTTGTTTTTGCTGCTTGTTGAAGCTGTTGTTTTATTATCTGATTTAAATGACATCACTATCTATTGGTTAACACACTATATAAGCCTTGGTATTATATGGAATTTAGAACCATTAAATTCCTTATAGGCTTATTCACTTTGTGCATATTTTGAAAATACTTCTGCTATCTTAATGAACTATTTCTTCCTTTTCTAATGTTTAACACATTTCTTAGAATATATGATACCAAACTAATCACATTTTTACCCATTTTCATATTCTTTAATTTACGGTATAGTTTATAATATTTACATATTAGTGTCATCTTTGGAATCGAACTGCCCTGCCTGGCGAAATAGGGCGGCTAAACTCCATCAAGACGCAAATTGAAAAAGAGGTTGAGGAGAGGATGAAAATGATAGGCATATATGATTCCATGATGATGGAGAATGGTCAAGAAACAAACGGTTAGATACATTTATCCCAAAGTAATTGGTTTATTGAATAGAATACCCGCGGGCGGCCACCATGCCGCCGCTTCAAGCAGCCCTGAATTTAACAGGCCCTTGTGGTCGCCCCTGTTTAAGGAATGCGAGATAAGGGACCATTATTTTATTTAGCAACTTGTCTTGCCATCAAATGAAATAGTTAGGTTAAAATCTGCCGCGATGAAATATGAAAATGAGGATCCTATGCATCTGTCGAGCTTTCACAACCCTCCATCGTATTACCGTCTACTGACATACAGCCTTTGATGAATCCTTCGTAATAGTCACCACCACACCTGCTGTATGTTTGTTGATTGAATGGATGGTCTTTTCCATCTATTATGCCCCTTTCAAAACAATTCACGCCACTGCTGGAACTCGCATATGCTGTTGTTGCTGAGACTGTTACCACCGTGGTCAGAAATACAGAGAACAAGACAAACATCATTTTTTTGTCTAATGAGCCAATACTTGATGCATTGTTTATGATATGGGAATATTTTTTCATCAGGGCTTTTATATTATGAATATCATTTAAGATTTTTCGTTAAAATGCCAATAATTAAGAAATTTTGAAACCATGATCACATATATGTTAATTTAGTGTTTTTCAGAAAATATGGCGATACTATTGATGGAAATATCTGAATTAGGTTGCGAAATTGTTTTCTAGATGATCCAGATCAATTCTTTAACAGCATCATCTTATATCTGACTGAATGTATTAGTTTCAGCTACAACTATTCTATGATTATGGAAAAGAGGGTATCTTAAATATATGGTAAGTATATTGACATAAAATGAAAATATCAAACAAATCCAATAAATCTTTAATCTGTATATCATGATTATTTAGAGCATTACGCACCGACAAAATCATAGAATCAAGATTATTCTTAATTTATAATTTTCTTAAATGCGTCCAAGCCATTGAATTCAGAGGACCATTTCAGATTAAATTTCTCCACTATAACTTTCCATTTGTCATACATGCCCAAGAATTTAGACAGAGCCGCCAAAGACTTCATTATATGGTTTCTTACATCATTAGAAAAGGTGTGAAGTTCATTGAAATTATCTTTGATTAACAAATAACTACATCGCCTGGCATGAGAGATTCTTGTGTAAATGGTCTTTTCGTTATTTACTCCCTTTAAGTATGTCTTAAATGAATCCCAAAAGTTTGGAGCTTCGATTTTTGATTCAATATTATTACCGTTTGTAAAATTATTCAAGCGGCTACATTCGTCATTATTATGAGAATGCCCTTCAATGTTCAAAACCGATATCGTTGTTTTATGTTCGCAAGGAAACGAGGGAAGGCCTTGAGATGGCGAAATGCTTAACCGGACTATGCGGCTTTTTTTTGTAATAGTAGCCTCTACACCACCGGAGCTACTGTTTTCTTTTTGGTTGTTAATGCTGTTGAGAATATAAAACTTCGGATTTAAGCCCATCAAATCTTGGCATTAGAGCATTCGGGTTGCAAATTGCAATATCATTTGATTTTACATCTAGTTTTGTTGATGTTTGCGAAGAAGCATTTAATTTTAGACATATTGAAATAATGCCTTGGATGTTTCGTGATTCATTCCAAAGGAAATAAGCCATCACATACCCTAGTATGCGATTTTTTTGGTAACAATTAATAGAACTTTATTCTATTGCAATTATCTAACTTTTATCAAAATTTAATAGCAAATTAAGGTATGTATTGTATAATTAATTTTAAGACCAAGGATAATCTGATTCATCCTAATACAGTCTGTGCAACATCAAAGAATTTACACCGACACACATAGCATTACATAATATCATATGTTGCAATATCATCATTAAAATAATAATTTAAAAACTATTTTGCTAAGATCATTTAATTATTGGATTTTACATTGAAAAGTTTAAAAAAATTGTAATGGAATTATTATCTTATGATTGTTTATACATTTGTTTTAGAGCGTCTTTTAGCATAGATACATGATTTTGTTTGTCATTTTTGATTTTATCCCATAGCTGCACTAAATCATTTCTATTGTCATTTTGAGCATCTCTTTTGTATGTTTCTACGGCATCATATAAAAATTCAGATTCTAGTCCTAATGCTTTCAAAATATTATATTCATTGTTATTTAATGGTGAACTTTCACTCATAGCAGTAGTTAATTAACAAAGTATTTAATAAATATATATTTTGATTCTGTTCACTCTTCGGTGTTATTTTTGAATGTTCAAAAATGGTTGGTAATGGTTGTTGGTTGGTTTTGATCAGGAAATCCCTCGGGGTATCGGCAAATGCATGAATGGCTTTTTCAGATCTTTTTCTTACTTGGTTAACTCCCTAAAATCATATCAAAGACAAAATCCTCTTGATTTAGGTATGGCATTAAGAACCACAAACCTACATCCAATCCATTCAGGGTATTCTGAGGCCTCTTTCAAACACAAATCGGGTATGTCTTTCCCATGGCCTTGTACTTGATGGTTTTTGTCAATAGCCAACTGTCCAGTTTGTAATGG
>JADDOQ010000212.1 GCA_016782315.1 Nitrososphaeraceae archaeon
GTTTCGACATAGCAGCAATTATGTTAGATTATGGTCTCTGCCTTGATAGTTAATATGTCGTATTGCCATATATTGCCATGTGTCATTCCGTTTGTAGTGATTTTTCTTTTTTGTTGGTTATGCATTGTGCATCTTTAATAACTTTCATTTGATTTTTGTTGTATTTGTTATATTGGAATTGGATTTCCTTTACGTGTTCTCATAAGTTATCGCATTATTTATCTGTCTTGGAATATGGTTATTTAAAACAATGAATAACCATATAAATAATGTTATACTGGTTATATCATCAATTGGACCAAATACCTTTAAGAAAGTTACCATTCAAAAAAAATGCTATTGGCAAGCTTACAATTAATTTAGTTTTTGTTGTTGTTGTTGTTAAGCATTACAGGATTGTTAAGTTCTACAAGCGTAACCCAAGAACCTTTATCCATAATTAAGATGATTATTACTATAAGGTAAATAAAATGTCTGATCGTTTATTCCCAGAAGATAATTCAGACTATGTAGAAGCTAGAATAAACAATATTGGATTTCTTGACTCTATGGGATTGGAGGGTGCTCTTGTTCTAAAATCTATCGATGGTGTTGAATTTCCAATTGTTGCTTTCTCAGGTGAGGTGGCTCAGCATATTGCTCTTTTTCAGCAAGGACAAAAAAATGCCATACCTACAATATACAACCTAGTTGAAGAAATTGCAGTTATGCATGATTTGCTTTTACTGGAAGTGAGAATATACCAAAGTGAATCCCTATTGCGTGCAAATCTATACTTTCAAAATAGAAAAAAAGAAATCTTGATATTGAGAAATTATCGCGCATCAGATGCAATAGCTTTAGCTGCATATTATGACATCCCAATAAAATTAAGAAAGACTTTGCTGGAGAAAAAGGATAAAGAGATTGGTGTTTGAGCAAACAATCATTGTTATCCCAAAACTAATCTAAACTGCCAGTAATAGAAGCGGGCTTTTTATGCACTAGTTATTGTTTATTTCGTTTGGTTTAAGTTAATCATGATTAGTTCCCACAATTTTTCAAATAAAAAACCATTGTAATGATCGATTCGCAAAAAAGTTACTCATGTGTGCAGATATGTATTATCGTTATGGCTGGAAGAGAAATACGAGTCCTTTTTATTTTGGTTTGTTCCTCTCTTTCGCGATTTTTTTTCCTTTACCTTTTGTTAGGTTCCTCTATTTACTGCAAATGGTTGGTTTAACTGTTATGTCTTGTGTTGTTGCCAACATGAATTTATGCTTGCATTATACATAGTTAAAAGTAAGGATAAGAGTATTCCACATATTATGAAACAACTTGGTTATAGTTTTGTTGCTATTGTTTTTCATATTGCCATTTTCATATACATTAAATGCCCAATCCGCTTATGCTCAAAAGACAACTGCAACAGCAACAATGACCTTGGTAAGCAGCATGGGTAATAACTATAACAATACTGAAGCAAATGCCAGTGCACTAGAAAACAAGACTACCATCTATCATGAAAATGCAACTGGTTATCTTGCACATCCATCATCAGATCAGACTAATCAGGAGAAAAAGCTCCCTGCAATTGTTATGATACATGAGAATAAAGGGCTAAATGATTACATCAAACACTCGGCAGATATCTTGGCCCAACAGGGGTATATTGTATTGGCAGTTGATCTTTTTCAAGGGCAAATCCCACGGATCAAAATCGATCAAGGGAATTGACATCAATGATTAGGGAGAATCCTGACATTTCAATTGAAAACATGAAACCTGCAGTAAGATCTAAGTTCCCTTGATAAGGTTGATGTCTCCAGAATCGCATCGTTAGGGTGGTGTTTTGGTGGTTGGCGTCAATATTTGCAACTAGCCTCAACAGCAAAGATCACCCTCTTTCTGCTACGGTAATATACTATGGCATTCTACTAACAAATGACACCAAAGCCCTTTTCAACATAACATGGCCTGTATTGGGGATATTTGGCGCACAAGACATGGCTATCCCTGTTGATCCGGTAAAACAATTCCAAAAGGCCCTAAACGAAACAGGAATAACAAATGAAATTTATGTCTATCCTAGTGTCGGACACGCATTTGCAAACCCTTCTAATGATAATTTTGTCCCGAAAGAAACTGCTGACGCATGGAAAAGGACCTTGGATTTCTTGAGAAAGTATGTATATCTTACATTGTATTGGAATAGAAATAAAAATATACACAACATACAACATGCTGTTTTTTTTAAATCTGATTTTTCTGATTACGGTTGATTATGATCTCTATTATTTTATTATAGGAATCGATGAAACCTTTTGCATATATGTTAGCATATTTTTCTGATCCTTTGTGAATGCCTCCTGTTGTTCTTATGTGGTGATAAAACTCATGCAGTACTATAAAGGGATTGTAAAATATGTCAGAATTTATGCAATATATCTTTCTCTCTCTTTGAACATAGACCGCATATACCGTTCTTCTCTTTCCCTTTATGGTTCCAACAACTATTTGGGGTGGATTGACTTTATAATGTGCGCTAAGGCTATGCAACGCCTCCTCGGTTTTTTTATCTAAAATCATCTGTACTACTTTGGCCTTTGCCAAATCGTCAAGTTCCATGATGTCCTTTATGGCCAATTTCTTATCATATGCTCTATTTTATCTAGCCCCTACATAAAAAATATTTATTAATTTTGTTCTAAAGCATAACACAAATTTAACCCATACCTTGGGCGCAATCTATTTTCAAATGTTATTTTTTTTTATGCATACTGTGATGTAATTTTTCGTAAATTGTCTTGTCAGTATATGTCTCTGCTAATGGATGTAATTTCAATTGCCTTTATCACAATGACTAGAAGGCAATAAGCATGACAATGTTTTTTGATCTACGTTTTGTGAATGTGTGCTACTATTTTAATCAGTTATAGGGTGGTTTTGGTTTCCTAGACGTTACTGCCTTTTCATTTCAAATCTATGTGTAGTTGAATCTGCAGTTAAACTATCCTATATGACCGAGGCAAAACGTTGTCCTTATGGATAGTTATGCACCATGCGAAAAATCCAAAAATTCATTCACACACTGATGGATGTTGCTATTCTATAATAGGCGTATTGACGCATATACCTGTGCATGCAATTAAACAATGCACCAAAAGACTGGAAATTGGTCTCTACCACAAATGTTTATTCTGACTATTACATCCATTTGTATGAGGATATTCTTAACATAAGCGGTAAAGAGAAAACATACATTAGAGGGGTAAGAAAGGAC
>JADDOQ010000213.1 GCA_016782315.1 Nitrososphaeraceae archaeon
AGATATTATTTGCCCACTTTTTTTATTTATAAGGGGAACCTCAACGTTTGCAGAAACTGGGGATACCATACTGTGCCTCGATCCATCAAAAACCCCAATAGCTGCAACTCTAGCTTTTGCCGAGCCATGCTTGCCCGGTTTGCTATGATCATATGAAACAATTCTACAAGGTTCTCCATCTATAATTATATAAGATCCAACTTTCAGACTACCAAGATCCATCGGTTTGCTCAATAATATTCAAAAAAATTGGATTAGGAAGGATATTTAACAGTTATGTTATATCACCCTTTAGGCTAAATTCATATGAGATTTATTTTTCTCTTACCGATTGTCTCAATAAGTTAAATGGGTTTAAATGCTCCAGAATAAAATAAAAATAAGGTAAAAAATAATAAACCGGTTTTTTACCATGCTATCAAAAGATTAAAAAAGATCGCCAAAGAGATAAGTATAAAAATTGAAGGTAGTTGCAATAGGCAGTCGTGTTTTCATTACAAGTTTTCAATTAGCCGGTGTTTTTGGAATACAAATAGATTCATCATCAGAGGCCTTGGAACAAGTAAAAATAAATAGCAACAATAGTGAAATTGGTTTAATTCTTTTAAGTGATGATTTTGGTCAGGAAATTAGGTCCCAACTAACTGATTTGAGGGCAAAAAAACCCATTCCGTTGATTTTTGAATTGCCCGCTCCTGGAAGCTCAAAACAAAAAGTCGATTACAGAGGCCTATTAAAACAGATATTAGGGTTATAGTCGTATCCTAATCAATGTCGATTTATATTGATAAAAGCTTTAACTATCGCAGGAAGTGATTCATCTGGCGGGGCTGGAATACAGGCAGATCTTAAAACGTTTTCAGCATTAGGAATTTATGGTACAACTGTAATAACTATACTTACTGCTCAAAATACAAAAACTGTTTCAGATGTTTTTATTACTCCCCCTGAGTTCTTTAAAAATCAACTTTTAACGACACTTGAAGACATCAAACCGGACATCATCAAAATTGGGGTGTTGTATGATGATTCGATTATTGAAATAGTGTATGATACCCTAAGACACCTAAAAATTCCCATAGTTTTAGATCCAATTTTAATTTCTGGAACGAAGGTTAAACTTCTAAAGGAATCGTCCATTGGCAATTTTAAAACAAAAATTATTCCCCTTTCATTTGTAATAACGCCAAATTTAATCGAAGCCAAAATATTAACTGGAGATAAAATATCTACCGAAAATGAGGTAATTGAGGCAGCATATAAAATAAAGAAACTTGGGGCTAGTAATGTAATAATAAAAGGCGGACATGATCCAAATCGAAATCAAAAAATAGTGGACATTCTGGTAGAGAAAGAAAATGATAACATAACAAAATTGTACAATGACCGGTTAAAAATTGCTGAGACTCATGGAACAGGATGCAATTTTTCATCCGCTTTAGCATCATTCTTGGCTAAAGGTTATGGAATCAAAGAGTCTTTTTTTTTGGCTAATGACTACGTAAAGGAAGGTTTGAAAAATATTGCTAAAATTGGAAATGGCATTGGAGTAACAAACCCGATGATGAATTTGTACTTGAATTCTTCAAGATATAAAGTATTTACCTCTTTGTACAAAAGCGTAAAGATCTTGGAAGAATTAAAAGATTTTTATCTTTTGATACCAGAGACCAAAACAAATTTTGTTTACTCACTGGAAAACCCAAAGAGTATGCAAGATGTAGCTGGAATAGTGGGTAGAATTACTAATTTTGGGAACAAAATCAGGAGCCCAAACGTTGTGGAGTTTGGGGCATCAAGTCACCTTTCTAAAGCCGTAATCTCAGCACAACAACTTAACCGTTTATTTCGTTCGGCAATTAACATTAAAAACAACAAACAAATTTTGGATGTCTGTAAGGCAAATTTTGTATGTACATGGTATTCAAGAGATGAAGAAAAGCCTGAAAATAAAGATAAAGAGGGCTTTACAATAAGTTGGGGGGTTAAAAATGCGATGGAAAAACTGCACAATGCCGAAGTTGTGTTTCACCATGGCGACTATGGAAAGGAGCCAATGATTTTGATTTTCGGTAAGGATCCACTTGAAATCATCGATAAAATTAAAATTATTATTTCTAAATTAAATAGCAACTAATGTTTTAAATAACATCCATTTTTTTATAACATGTTATGAAAGCGGTGATTTTAGCAGCAGGCCTTGGTACCAGGTTACAACCTTATACTTTTTTTATACCAAAACCCATGTTGCCGTTGGGCAATAAACCACTATTAGAATACCTAGTCGAATGGCTATCCAATTCAGGAAAAATAGATCAAATAATACTGTGCGTTAGCTATCTTCACAGAAATATAGAAGACTATTTTGAAGATGGTTCTCGATTTGGTATCGAGATAAAATATGCCAGATCCGAAAGGCCTTTGGCTACCGCGGGCCAGTTAAAAACAGCGGCTGGCTACTTGAACGAAACCTTTGTCTGCCTATATGGAGACTCCATATATGAATTTCCACTGGATGTGATGATTGATAACCACATCAACTCCAATGCCTATATTTCTATGGCTCTTGCAAAATACAAAACCAGGTTAAAATATGGATTTATAGACGTATCCTATGATCAAAACAATGCGGTTGTAACGGATTGGAGGGAAAAGCCTGAAATATCCGGGTTAATTAATATTGGTTGCTATGTATTTGAACCTGGCTTTTTAGATTTTATACCTAACTCCACTTCTTTTGGAATGGATGATGCTGTTAGAGAATCGATTAGCCAAAACAAACAAGTTAAGGCTTTTATTGTGGAAAACGAGGATGGATTCATCGACATAGGGGACAAAAAATCATATTTGGATGCTTATAAGCAATATGTTAAGAAATTAGGCAAAATATAGTGACAAGGAGCAATACCAAAATTGTCATTTGGCATACTTTATTTTATCTGATATTTTTTTAAAGGTACTTGCATTGTATTTTAAGCCTTTATAATGTGGTATAGTTCCCAAAACTGGTATCTTTGTTAATTGTTCTATAAATGATGGAGTTGACTCTGTGACAATATTGGGTTTTTCTGGCATTTTATTGAATATAATCCCTTCTATGGGTATGTTTTGGTCTTTACACTTCTGAATTGTTAACAGTGTATGGTTAATCGTCCCTATCATTGGTGTTGTTACTATAATTATTGATAACCCGGTCAGTTTGATAAAATCAACCAAATTATATTTTTGATTAATGGGGACCATTACCCCGCCTATCCC
>JADDOQ010000060.1 GCA_016782315.1 Nitrososphaeraceae archaeon
TCCCAGGAAGCGGCAATGTAGTTGGAGGCAAAATAGTCCTGATAAGAAACTATGCCAAAGATATCGAGGAGGCCTTTATCGGTGACATCGGAATTAAGGTGGCATTAGGATATCACCCACGCGTTATGACCAGTTGGAAAGGGAAACGACCTACAACTCGAATGGGTGTGGTATCGATATTAAGGGAAAATTTCATCAAGGCCAAAAAGATGCAAAACCTTTTAAAATCGGAAAAAAAAACAATAGATGAGGTAGATCCAAATACTGAAGTTTACATGGATATGCTTGCCCATAAACACCGGATAATGGCACATCTCCATAAAGAGGACGACGTGAGAATTCTTATTCAACTGGCAAGGGAGTTCAATTTGAAAGTTGTTGCAAACCACTGCCTTGATGTGCACCGTGAAGAGATCTTTTCAGCCCTAAAAGCAAATTCAATCCCAATTATTTATGGCCCAATGGACTCTTTTTCAAATAAGGATGAACTTAGGCACAATAATTGGAGAAACGCTGAATTGCTATTAAAATCAGGTGCCAAATTCTCCATTATGAGTGATCACCCAATTACTCTCCAGAGGACCATGTTCTTTACCCTAAGGCATTTGTTGCGATTTGGATTGTCAAGGCCTTCTGCAATATCTAAAATTACCTCCGAGGCTGCTGGAATATTGGGGATGCCGAATATAGGCCAGATAAGACCTGGGTTCAAATCATCTCTTATAGTTTGGAATGGCGATCCCTTTTCAATCTCCAGTTATCCAATGTTGGTAATTGGGGAGGGAAACGTAGTATTTGAGGACTAAATCATAAATTTGTTTTATCGTTGAGATAAACTATAAAAATAAAATGAAATCAAAATCTTTACTTGAGAAATTCTATTACAATAAAAATCTTGAGGTTATTCATCTATATTGATTTTATCTTTTGTGTTTTCGTCTTCTTGTTTCTGAATTATTGCTGTGGTATTGATTACTGGGGCTCAATTGTGGCTGGAGGTTTGCTGGATATTGCATATGTCACCCAAGTTACATTTTCTATTTCATTTGTTATTTTCGAACTGATTTTTTCCAGGGTGTTATGCGGAACCCTTACCCAATCTGCTGTCATGGAATCTTTTGATTGAACAATTCTTATCGTTACTATGTGCCCGTATATTCTCCTGTCGCCTAAAATGCCAACAGCTTTGTCATCACCTACCATTGCATAGGCTTGCCAAACTTTGTTGTACATGTTGTCTTCCGATAATGCATCTTCTACAATTTTACTTGCTGCTTTTGATATCCTTATCTTTTCGTCATTTATCTCGCCTAAAATTCTTACAGCGAGCCCGGGGCCTGGAAAGGGATGTCTTGAAAGCAATTCTTTGGGTATTTGAAGTATTTTGGCGGCCTCCCTGACCTCATCCTTATACAAATACCTCAAAGGTTCTATTACCTTTAGGTTCAGCCAGCTAGGCAATCCGCCTACATTGTGGTGTGTTTTGATGACTGTTGCTGGACCTTTGGATACACCACTCTCTATAACATCTGGATATAGTGTTCCTTGTGCTAGCCATTGAAATGGGCCTTCTTCTTCTGCAAACTCTGTAAAAACCCTTGCAAATTCTTCTCCGATTATCTTTCTTTTGTCTTCTGGATCCGATACTCCTTTTAATTTTTGTAAAAACCTTTCTTGTGCCTCAATATATTTAATGGATATACCTAGTTTTTCATTGAAAAGTTCCCTTACAACATTTTCTTCGTTCTCTCTTAGTAATCCGTGATTGACAAAAATACAGGTCAAGTTTTCTTTGATTGCCCTGTGAATTAAAACAGCTGTTGTTGTTGAATCTATTCCGCCGCTGACAGCACACAACACTTTATCTTTACCAACTTTTATTTTTATGTTTTCTATGCTGCTTTGAATGAAATCACTCATATTCCAATCTGGTTTTGCTCCGCTGATTACATTGGAGAAATTGTTTAGTATCTGAGTCCCATTTTCGGTGTGCGCCACTTCCGGATGGAACTGCAAACCAAATACTTTTCTTTCCCTGTTCCCAATGGCTGCTGAGGAAGAACTATCGGTCTCCCCTAAAATATCAAATCCTTCTGGGATTATCTCGGCTGTATCGCTGTGACTCATCCAGCACTGGATGTTACTTGTTCTGATGTCCTTGAACAAATTGTTTTTATCTTTTATTTTTAATACTGCGTTCCCATATTCTCTATTTGTGACTCTTCTTATTCTTCCCTTGAAATGATCTACTATGACCTGGTGCCCATAGCATATCCCTAAGATTGGGACGCCAATGCCAAATACTTTTTCATCTGGCTTTGGGGAATTTTTTTCGTAAACACTGGCTGGTCCGCCTGAAAAAATAATTCCCTTTGGTTTGAAGTCTAAAATTGTTTTGATTGGTGTATTGTAGGGCAATAATTCACAATAAATATTGGACTCTCTTATCCTTCTGCATATTAGATGACTGTATTGTGACCCAAAATCTAAAACAATTATTTTGTCCATTTATTTTTCACTTTTTTCTAACATTCTGGTAAACACCCATGCCACTGTATTGAATATTTCATTTACCCTTTCTTTATCTCTATAGTTTTTGATTTCAATTTTTTTTATGGTGTTATCATTGTTGTCTTTAGATATTGTATTGTAGGCAATTATGTCTGCAGTGTCTATTTGTCCTTGTTTGACTTTGTCTAAATCTTTACTTTTCATTCCCTCTAGAATTCTATTTATGAAAAATGATTTGAATGGTGGGGTGTCTATATTAAAGTTAATTGATTCCATGGGTGTTATCTCTATTTTTTCTCTTGAAACTTCTACATTTGCAATTAAAGTATTGTCTTTCATTCTTTTTATTTGCCTAGTTTCTATTGATTGTGATTGTTCGTCATGATTCCGTTGTAATTGTGGGTTCTTGTCTCTTTTAATTTCATTTTCACCACTAAATGATTTTTCGTTAGTAAATGGTTTTTTGTTTAAATTAAGGTTTGCTGCGGTCCTAAAACTCCCCTGTTTTAAAACAGTGTCAATTAATGATAATGTTATCTTCATTTTTTCTATCTCATCTTGTTTTTCAGAAATTAATTTGGTCAACCACTCCCTTATCTCTGCTGCATTTTTAACATCGTCTTCCGGGTAACCTGTCATAATGATATTTGGATTATTTTTCGATATTAAATGTTGTTTTCTTTTATTAAATTCACTCTAAACAATCCATTCTTAAAAATCCTTTTTTAATCAACCACTTCATTTTTTCATTTTCTGTCCATCTAATAGCTGATACAAAATCTTGTCTTCTTTTCTATTCTTTGAGAATGATGAGAACCTTCTTCTCTAAGTGTATTTTTTTGAGTCTGCGAATATTCTAAGGATTAATGTCTTTTGTATATCTTATTCTGTGCTCTCTTTTTTTCCCTTCATTTACATTGTTCCATACGGTTTCATAAAGTCATACCCTTTTTAATTTTCTTCCGGGTAACCTGTTTACCCAAACCTTTACAATGATTATAATGTTTATTATTTGTGTTAAATAACCTTTTTTTCTTTAGATCGATTTTTTTATTGTATGGTTTTGACACTTGGATCAAATTTGCATTTTGATTAGAGTCTGTTGTTTATATTTTTTATATATGGCGCTCAAAAATCAAACGAGAACTCCATTGTTTTTGATAATGCTGGTTATGCTGGATTTATTTGTATAAGAATAATTATATTAGATGAAAACCACCCACTTGTTAAATCATAACATGTCTAGACCGATTCCTTTTTCAGAAAGAATGGATATTTTAAGTAAAGACAAACAGAGTAATTTGATTCTGGCTCTAGATCCAAACTATGATACAGATAATTTATTTGGTTATGTGTTAAATACGATTACTAAATTGGGTAAATATTTATGCGCAATCAAATTGAATTTTCATGTAATACTGCCATTATCTTTTACCGAATTGCAAAAAATAAATCTTGTGGCGCATAGAGAAAGATTGCAGGTTATAGCGGACATAAAATTAAACGACATCCCAAACACAAATGATGTGACTATTCGGTATCTACATGCAATGGGGTTTGATTCCATTATAGTTAATCCATTTATTGGAAAAGATAACCTTAAATCCACAGTTAGCTCTGCCCATTCTTTAAACTGTGGGATCATATCACTAGTATACATGAGCCATAGTGGCGCCAATGAGGGATTTGGTTCGTCTGTATCCAATCAGTCATCCGATGGACTGACAAACACTACAAGTCGGTTTTATAATGTTTTTTATGAAAATTCAAAAAACTGCGATGTAGATGGTGTTATTATAGGTGGTAACAGATTGGAAGTTTTAAGAGAACTTTCATCAAAAAACCAAAAAAAAATCCCTATCTACTCTCCAGGATTGGTTACACAAGGCGGGGACATCAAATCTGCATTGGAGTGTGGGTCTGATTATTTGATAATTGGAAGGGCTATAATAAATTCCCCAGACCCATTAACGGAATTGCAAAATGTTTATAAATTGATTAGCCATCGTTTTGATAAAAAATGAATGCAGTTTTATAAATTTGTTATTTTCAAGGGAATTAATACATTCCACTAAATTTGAATATCATTAGAAAAGGGACATTTTCTATTATCTTTACACTATTTCTTTTAGCAAGATTAAGACTTAAAGCCAAGTCCACTATATCTTTCCCAACCAGGTTTATTATGGAGGATGACTTTAAAACCTTTATGGCGTCTTCTTCTGTGATCTCTTCACTATAAAAATAGTCTTTTGAAATGCTAATATTAAAATCGCCTTGATTGATTTCTTTACCTATTAGGTTTAAATCGCATATGTTAATCATTTGAGTTTCTTGATATTTTATTTTACGTAGAGCATAATTATAATCTTGATTGATTTCGGTCATCTTAGCTCATTAGTTTATATTTTTAGGATGTTTTTTATTTAACCTTTTCCTAAACCAATCTATATTTATGCATGATAATCAAAAAGTAATAATTATGTTTTGATTAAAAAGAACTATTGTCATCAGATGGTAATAAATATAACAGTGGTAAGACAAAAAAGTACAACAAGAAGGGGATAATTTTAACTTCTTGCATAGTTGTTGGTATTATTGGGGCTAGCTTTTTAATTTGGTTTCTACCACAAGGAAATGTTAAAAACAATACCACAAATGATACTATGATGCTTTTTTCAAATCCTAACGATACACTGATTTCTGTTAATAATCAATATGTGATCTTGAAGGATGAAGTTGATAGTCAGTTAAAAAACATTTCAATTACAAACAGATCCAATTTGACACCAATTAGAAATAGCTTGGATGTTTCTATAACACAAAACAATCAACTGATGCAAACCCTGTTAAACGGAAATCCGTCTGGTTCTTTGGTCAATGAGTATGTTAAACTAATGAATACTCTTAAAAATTTTTCTTTCTATCTTGTTGATATAAAAAACATAACTTCTTCATCCCAATCTTCATCTGACAGCTTGATGAAAGATTTGACAACTGCGAAGAAAAGGTGGTTTGGTAATTGACGATAATGAAATGGGATTGTTTATAAATAGTATTTCCAAATCTTTAGAAAGATGCGATTACTTGAATATCAAGGAAAGGAGCTCTTTAATGAATATGGAATAAAAACTCCAATGTCTTTTTTAGCCTCAAATATTGACGAGGGTAACAGGGGCACACAACTGTTGGGTTTTCCATTTGTTTTGAAGTCTCAATTAACTGTTGGGGGGAGAGGAAAGGCTGGTGCAATACAAAAATGTAAAGAACCTTCAGAATTTGAACCAAAATTCAATGATATTTTAAACAAAGAGGTAAAAGGTGAATTACCGAGAGGTATTTTGCTTGAAAAAATGGTTGACATCTCTAAAGAGCTCTACTTGTCGATTTTTTTAAATAGGAGTAAAAGATGTTTTACTATAATTGCATCAGCAGAAGGTGGAGTAGATATCGAACAAACGGACAATAAGGTTATGCAAGATATACCACTAGATGGAATTGATTTGGAATTAGCTAACGAGATTTTAAACAAATTGAATATCTCGGATAATTCCAAAAGCGGCTTTGTTGATCTGTTGTTTAGTCTTTTTAAATTGGTTATTGAAAAAGAGGCAGAACTTGCAGAAATCAATCCAATTGCAATTTTATCTGATGGCTCTTTAATTGCATTGGATGCCAAAGTGATTATTGATGATAATTCTTTGTTTAGACATGATGATTTAAAAAAATATCTTTATTTAAGCGAATTAGAGATACAAGCATCAAAAAATAAGTTTTCATTTGTGGAATTAGATGGTGACATAGCTATTATAGGAAATGGGGCTGGGTTAGTAATGTCAACATTGGATATGGTTTCTGATGCTAATGGTCAAGCAGGGTCGTTTTTAGATTTTGGAGGAAAGGCCACCAGTGAAACTATTTACAAAGCCCTTGGCGTTATCAGTGAACTACCCAAAATAAAAGCAATTCTTGTAAATCTTTACGGTGGGATAGTTAGAACCGATCTTGTGGCACAGGGTATCTTGGATGCCTACAAAAATAATATAATAAATGTGCCTGTATTTGCTAGAATATCTGGTGCAGAATCAGAAAAAGCAAAACAAATGCTTCAGGGAAGTAGGGCAAAGTTATTTGATACTGTAGAGGAAGCAATAAATGCAGTAGTTTTAAACGTAAATACTACTTAAAGTGATAGAATTGACTTCACAATTTGATATATTTAAAATACTGGTTGGCTCACCTTCGGATAAGGATTTTGGGAATAAACCCGTGATAATTCAGGGTATTACGGGATCCTTTGGTTCTACCCATACAAAATTAATGAAAAGTTATGGAACAAATATTGCTGCAGGTGTTACTCCTGGCAAAGGCGGATCCAAATTTGATAACGTCCCTATTTATAATACTATGCAAGAAGCAGTGCAATCAACAGGATCTTTGATTTCGGGTATTTTTGTGCCCGCTCCTTTTTTTTATGATGCGGCAAAAGAAGCACTTGACAGTGGAATAAAATTAATTGTTGCTATACCTGAACATGTGCCGGTTTTAGATTCAATAAAGGTATTTGAATATGCAAAAAAACAAGGTGCTAAAATGATAGGGCCCAATACCCCTGGTGTTATTGTCCCTGAAGTTATGAAAGTGGGAATTATGCCTGCCCAACCATTTACCAAAGGAAACACCGTGGTATTTTCTCGAAGCGGGACTCTAATGTACGAAGTATCTTCCTATCTTTCCGAATATGGCTTTGGTCAACGTTTGGGATTAGGCATTGGAGGAGATCCAATCAATGGTACTAATCTTATCGACTCTTTTGAGTTAATAAGAGACCGTGATGATGTTGATTCAGTAGTGGTAGTAGGTGAGATTGGAGGCGATGCAGAAGAGCAACTGTCTGACTATATTATAAAAACTAACTTTTCTAAACCCGTTGTTGCCTATATTGCTGGACGATCTGCACCGAAAGAGAAACGAATGGGACACGCCGGAGCAATTGTATATGGGAACTATGGTTCTGCAGAATCAAAAATCAATAACTATTCAAAAGCAAACGTACCTGTAGCAAAAAGCCCAAGAGAAATTCCGTTATTACTTAAAGAACAATTAAAAAAATAGAGATTTAGTCTAAGACAGTTTTTAGTCTGAGTCTTTATTTTATTTTGTATTGTATTATATGTATGTTTATATAGTGTTTTGAAATGGAGAGGAGATTTTGTACTAATTGCATGTTAAAGACATCCCATGAGTTCATTGACGAATCAGATGTTATCTATACCTATAAGAGAAAACGTTTGTACAAATGCTTAAACTGTGGTTATTTGTCAAAAAAAAGAGGATTGAGACCTTCTTCTGAATCGGTTTACTAAACGAGGAAAAAAGTTGATGGGTTAATGGCCTGCGTTACTATTTTCTGGGTTGTGTACCCTCATCGTCAATGTTATCTTTTGATTCTGCTACGTTAAAAAACCCATCCATCCTAAATCTGTAAACTCTGTTTGATGTGCGTGAAACATGTATTTTCCTGAAAACTCTGGTTTGAATTCAAGTATGCCTCTGTCACCTTGGGATAGGGTTACTATGTCATTTTTGTATTCCGGTTCTTCTCCTGTTCCTGATGCAATATAGCCAAACATGTTTCCGTGCAGATGAAATGAATTTATTAAATCAAATTCAAGCATATTAACCAAATATACCCTATAGTCTCCACCTTGGTTTAGCTTTATGGGGTTATCCATGTATTCAAATGCCTTGCCGTTTACCGTATAGATTTCGTTTTCTCTACCCCCACCTTCTTCTTCTGATACAAACTCTGTAGGATCTTTTTTATCCACCACTGGTAACGTGATTGGCCCTTCCAACTCATAGTTCATATCATAACCATTCATAAGCATTGCATACTCTTGCATTTGCTCACGCGGTTCTTTTGGGTCTATGATGAACATGCCATGTAAACCTCGGTTAATATGGTCTGCAATTGGATTAACGTGACAGTGATATGGGTATACACCGTATGGGCTGGCCGTAAATGTGTATGTAAAGTTTTGACCTGGAATTATGGTTCCACCAGGACCTTCCACTCCATCAGATTCTGCAGGATGAATGGAATGTGTATGAAGTGAATGGGAGAAATTGTTTTCACCTTCGTTTATTACTGTGATCTTTACTACATCACCTTCGGTCATTCTCATGGTGAGCCCTGGTATGGTTCCATTATAGGTCCATGCTTTGAATTTATGACCTTGATTGGATATGGGTAATATTTGATTTTCTTCTACAATTAATGTAAATTCTCTTGCTGTATTGTTTTTTCCCTCATCAATTTCAACATGTCCGCAATTAAAATACGTCAAATATTCTGTTGCATTTGGTATTTTGTCCAAATCTTTGGAACAGTTCTTATCTTTGTCATATTGTATGATTTTTTCTGTATATCCTCTATTTTCCTTAATTCCATTTTTATTGTTTTTATCGTTTGATGCTTGAGCATATGTCTCATTAAGGGTATAGTTTGATAAACTTGAGAAAATTAGTAAACTTATCAATCCCACCCCAAAAATTTTTATTTTCTGGGTCATTTTTACTTGTGTTATATATCTTTGTTATACTATAAAAACTATTATACAAAGTTATATAACAATGTTCTGATCTTTCGATAGGTTAATAGGTAGTTTTAAAATTTTTTAATTTTATTGATCTGAAATTTTAACTGTTGTTAAATTATGTTAATTAGTTGTTTTGGTTTGATAAATTGTATATGGATAAAAGATATATGATTTATATAAATAATAAAAATAAAAGATATTCCCCAGAGAACTACAAATATGTGTTGATGCATGTTAGGTCTTTATTAAAAGATTTTTCTGATGTTTTGGTAAGAGACGTCAGAATTTCAAGCTATTTTATTGAAATGGATGTAAGTATATACAATACCAAAGAGATCTTTGTTTCTCCGAAAATAACGGAAAAGTTAAATTCTGTTGGCTCTCTGTTGTTATGTGATGACCTCTCTGAACCCAAATTCTGTTTAACTAAAGATTGTATAGTAAACCATGCAATTTATTTATTTAATTTAGAGCGATTTTGGAAATCTCATGAAGTATTAGAGGGAATATGGAAAGAATCAACTGGATCAGAAAAACTGATTCTAAATGGCATCATATTGATAGATGCCGCTTTTGTCCATTACCAAAAAAATGAATTTGATGTTTTTATTTCTATCCTAAAACGATCAATAGAAAAGCTGCGGGGAAATTTGGGCATGTTTTATAATTTAAACTTAAATGAAATAAAAGAAAATTTGAATAATGTAATTGAAAAAAAAAATCATCCTTACACCTTTAAAATTTCTGTACATTAAAATGTTTAATCATTAATGAGGGAGGTGGGGAAGGGATTCGAACCCTTATATATTCGCTATCTGAATGGTATTCCCAAATTCTGCAGGCGAACGCATGGCCGCTCTGCCACCCCACCAATAAGGAATTTCAGTTATTTGAAAACTTATATTTCTTTTGCAATTGCCCGTTTTTTTAATTTATTTTTATGCTTATCTTTGATAGTTTTTCGCGGCGAGTATGATGTCTTCAGTTTTTATTGTTTTTCTGCCTGCATGAAATGCAAGATCGACAGCCTGTTTTGCTATATTTTCACCTATTCTTTCTAATATTTTTCTTAATTCATTTGCTGCATCATCACTAACCCTTTCTGCACCAAATTTTTTTATTATTCTGATTGTGGAAGCTAATGCTATTTCAGATTCGGAAGACATTTGATACAATTTATTTTTCTTATTTAAATAATTTGCCCATTGCGTTTAACTTTCTGTTATGTTTTGATTTTGAAATTTTTTCCATTCGTTATTATATCTATAAATTCAAAAATACGTAATGTGTTTTGTAGACTCTCATATTCATCTTTCTGATAGTGCATATGATGAATATTTGATGTTGATGATTGGAATTATAAATAATTTAAAAATTCGGGTATATTCGGTATCAGAGGATTTGGAATCATCTGTTAAAAACTTGAATATAAAAAAAAAATATTTTGTAAATTCTGAATCGTTTAAAGCGTTTGTTGGCATTCACCCTCAACATGCTTCTGCTAAACTGTTGGAATCTTTCAACGATTTTTTTCTACGCAATACAGAAAGCGTAGATGGAATAGGTGAAATTGGTCTTGATCCAACATACACCACTAACAATGACCCGAATACAATTGAATCTCAAAGGACTGTTTTTAGTCAAATGCTATCTATAGCTGAAAAAAATAACAAACCTGTTTCAATACATTCGAGAAGATCTTTGAATGAGGTATTGGATATCTTGCCCTCCTATCGGTTAAAGAGAGTTGTTTTCCATTGGTATGACGGTAACAAAAGTTTCTTGAAGAAAATTAATGAATTTGGTTATTATGTGTCTTTTGGTCCCTACTTGCTATATTCAGAGGATAAGAAGACTTTATTGACCAAATCGGATTTATCCCTGTTATTATTGGAAACTGATGGTCCTGTATCCTACAGACACTGTTTTAATAATTCTCTTACATCTCCAGTATTTATAATAAGCTTGCTTAATTTTGTTTCAACTGTTCTTAAAAAAAACTTCAATGATGTATCTGAGAAAATTTTTAGGAACTCGGTTGACTTTTTAAACACCAGATAGTATTATGCTTTGCTATTTCAAAAAAACTTTTCAAAATAAAAGATAAAATACCTTTGTTTTTTTACTAATGTTGTGGATAGAGTTAAACGCATGTCTAACGAACTATTAGAACGTTTTCCAGACAAGTTTACAATTGATTTTAATGAAAATAAGGAAGCAATTAAAAACTATGCTCAGGTCCGTTCTAAAGAATTAAGAAACAAGATTGCCGGTTATATTACCTCCGTGGTTAATAGAAACTTGGACCAGCAAAACGCTTCTATGGCTTATTCTGAAGATGTTTTAGAATCAACAAAAGAATCTAGAGAATAGTTTTGATAAAAATCAACCTGTTGGGTGGCATAAAAAAATCTATAGGGCAATCAAATTTACAAATAAATGAAGAATCCGCCAGCATAAATGGAATCATCTCTTATTTGGAAAGCAATTATTATTCAAATAATAAAATAAACGAAAGGGACGTAATGGTGGCTATCAATGGGATTGAATCTTCCGTATTGGGTG
>JADDOQ010000214.1 GCA_016782315.1 Nitrososphaeraceae archaeon
AGTAATACGTTTCTATATTCAATAGAATAAATTACAAAAATTATCTTTTGATTTGTGTTGTGCCCCTGTCTATGCCAATTGTTTCTCTAAAAAGTTTCCTAAAACAAAACAAATGATAGACAAGAGACCGACTAATCATTTTTTACTTTCTGTAGCACCTCTGGTTTAATGTACGCTAATGCAGGATTTTGTTGAACAATTGATAACAGTTGTAAATATTTGTTCTCCATTTCATCTTTCAATAGTTTGATTCCGTTTTCATATTTTTCGTTTAGTTTTTTTATTTGCTCGTCTTTTTCTTGAAGTCTTCCTTTTATATGATATGTTTCTTCCTGACTCTTCAGTTCATAGTTTTGTAATTCCTTTTGTAGTTTCCCTTGTTTATCAATCATTAACAAATCTGAAACTTTCAAGTAATCTTGCAATAATTCGTTTTCTGTTGGTCGATAGTAAGAATTGCTAATGCCTATACTATGGGACAGCAGTTTTTCAATGTTTATTGGCTTCATGCCTCCTATTTCACATCGAGTTTTAAACCATTTCCTTAAACTGTGTACCGCTGAAAATGGGTGTCTTTTCTTTCCATTTTCTAGTTTCTTTCTTAAACCTTGAGCCCAAATAGCCCTTTCAATTAATCGTTTTATTCCTGATGATGCAAGTTTTTTTGGCTTTGTGACAAACCCATTTCCCTCTTTTGTTGCTTCTGTATCCCACAAATCCCTCATAAGCCAGCTGTTTTCATCTATTAACTCGCCAGAATCATGTCGATACTTAATCCATTCTTTTAGTGAAAAAAACGCCTCTCTTGAAATAAAGGTATAGTATTCCTCATCCTCTCCAGAGTAAACAATCATTTTGGCAGCCACAATACCTCTGTCTTCTTTTTCGATTGGCCTGATATCACCCCATTTTAGGTAATCCCATGCCCCCAACCTAATGCCTGATGAGGTCATTGTGTATACAATGGCTTTGATTCTTCTATCAGGATAGCCCAGCAGTTGTTGAATTTCTGCATCAGTAGGAATTCTGTCATCGGCATAGCTTTTTCCTTTCGGAAGACCCCTGGTTATCTTTTTCCATTGTATGTTAATGTCAGCCATTTCGCAGAAGAGTTTAATGCTTTTTAAGTAGTTCTGGACAGTCGAGCCCACTATTTCCTTCCTGTTTACCCTGTCTATTTGATACAGCATAAACTTTAAAACCCTGTTGAAAACCCACTGGTTTCCATCTGACTGCGCTTTTCTGACAAAACTTACGCTTTTTTGTTCAATGGTATTTCCATCCAAACCTATAAAATCAAAGAATTTCCCCATCCTGTTTTGGTATTTCTCTCTGGTCAATGGCGACTTTAGCGCAAACAAATACAGTTTCCAGATACCAATTTCATCATTGTTTTTGAGTTCTAACACCTTTTGTTTTACACCTTTTATTCACAGAACCCACTTAAAAGAACCGTTATGAGTATGGACCGAGTGGGATTCGAACCCACGACCTCGGCAATGCCAATGCCGTATCCTACCAGGCTAGACGATCGGCCCCCTTATAGAGTAATTCTTAATATTTTACACATTAATATTTGTTACATGTGATAATGATTCTCCATCGTCATATGAGGTAAAAGAGTAGTTGTGTATTATTGATGATAGTCTTCTTTCTTTCATATGATTTTATTGAGAACAGATATCTACTAATCCTTTCTACTAATCCCATGGTCTTGACGGAATGTATTTTGCAGTGTTGTATAAATATTGTATAGGTATCCAAAAACTATAAAATCTTTCTATAGGCCCACACTATTTTGTTCGGTGTGTCTTTCCACCTAAAACAATATTTTGGGCCATAGATTTTTTCAGCCAAGCTTTTGGTTGTCCTAAAAATAAAGAAGGCACATGCCATTTTTTCGTTTGTTTTCTGAGCCAGGCCCATACAAAAAAGGCAGATATACCTTCCAATTCCGAAGCATCGGTATTTTTTATCAATCCCTATCTTGCCCATCAACAAAGCGGGAAAAACAAATTTTTTTAATTTGTCATCATCCTCATCATTCCCTTTAAGCAGACTTTTGCTGCATATAACTGACATACTCAATGTAAAAAACGCAATTGCATTTTCCTCATAGGTTACTACATATGCTTTGATGCTACTGTTCTCAATATCCTTTAGAATATGGTTTTTGACATATTCCTCCACTAGCAATGGATCAGACCCATCGGTTTGTGTGAGGTCCAGGTTGAGCAGATTGTCAACCAAAGGATCATACATCCTAAACTTCAGTTTACTTGGGTCTATGCTTAACATAACTTAATCATTTAGGTGATTTAGGTAGAATCTGCTTGCCTCCTCACTGCTTTCTTTTTCTTTATCATCCGTATCTTCTTTCAAGTACTCTATGACTGATTCAAGCTCATCGTTGTCTAGCAATACAATTTTGTCTAAAGCTAGATTTATCTTTGCCATAACTATACATAATATACAGAGAGCTCACCATATTAAAATACAGTTTAGGTGGCCAAAACTATTTTTTCTTAAAAGCATAATGCCATAATACTTTTAGATAACAGATAGATAAAGATCAGGTCAACATGAATATAATGAGGGGTTATAAAGCAATAGAATGAGGCAAAATTTGGCTTACCAAAGAATGAAGTGTATTTCCGCTTATTATATAATACAAATAATTAAAAAAGGAACCACCCCACCAAAAAACACTGTATCTTGTATAATAATTGAGATGACAATCCCAACTAAATACCAGCAAAACCTTCCATATACACCAATCAAAAACAGCAACAACGAAACTCTTTACGCATAAAATAGTTACGTTTACCTACTGCTACAGCACACAATGCAAAACAACCAGTTGCATTGTGTGCCAAACGACAACATACCATTTTTGATGTTTCTATTATTGTTGTTTGTATTTGTGCAGGTTATCTTACCTATTTCAAACATATATCCACGACAGTGGTGGTTGCAGCCAACCCAGTTAATGAAATACAGCGCATATTCAAATCAATGGATTTAGTAATTAGCCAAACTATTATGATCAACCTTTCGACCTGATTTCCCTCTCCATCTGGATGCGAATAACATTACGATAGATGATGAATTTAAATACCACAATTCTTCTTTTTCTGTCGGTTTTTTGTTTTCACAGTGTTTCCCATCCCCTGTTTCTCAAGTGTCTCTCAAGTCAGGGGATGGGATAACTGTCAACAGGTGCGTTGGGCTATTGGTGATGGCAGGCTG
>JADDOQ010000061.1 GCA_016782315.1 Nitrososphaeraceae archaeon
CCATCATCTTTTCTTCTGTTAATCCTACTGATGCTACCTGGGGTGAGGTAAATATTGCAGACGGTATTGACAAAAAGTCAATCTGTTTATGATTATTTCCTAATGCATTTTCTGCAGCCGTAGCCCCTTCTTTTGCGGCAAGTGTCTCGAGCATGGGCTCACCCACTACATCTCCTCCCGCCCAGATGTTGGGTGCAGTAGTGTGCAATTCAGAGTCCACTATAATCTCTCCACCTTTTTTCCTTGTCTTTACTCCTGCGTTTTCTAGACTCAAATCAGCGGTATTGGGTCTTCTTCCTGTTGCCATCAATATTTGTTCTGCTTCAAACACTTTTGATGTTGGTAAATTATTATTTCTATTGCTATCCCTATAACCATCATTAGTATCAATCACTGCCACAACAAATTTGCTTCCATTCTTTTGGTAAACTTCTTTAATATTCGCACCTGTAACAATTTCGATATTCTCTTGAGCAAGATAATGTTGCAATGCATCTGAAATTTCAGGTTCTGAATCAGGTATGATCCTTGTGCTTCTTTGCAAAAGAGTTATTTTTGTTCCAAATCTAGAATACATTTGAGCAAATTCCAACCCTAACGCTCTCCCGCCTACAACAATCATTGAAGAGGGTTTTTCTTTTAACGATAATGCTTCAATATTTGTAAGATATTCAACTTTGTCTATTCCTTTGAATGAGGGAACTAATGCTGAAGAACCTGTTGCAATAATAAATCTATCTGCTTCTAATATCTCACCACTATTTTGAGTATTACTGCCATTTCTTCTTTCATTATTGATATGATTTATTTTTATTCTTTTATCGGATAGAAAAGAAGCACTTGCTTCTATTAATTTGACCTTGTCTAAGCTTTGTAAAACATCATAATATTTTTGTTTACGCAATCCTTTTACAAGATCATCTTTTTCCGTAATAGTTTGCAGAAAATCAAAATCAGAATGGCAAGGAAGGATTGAAGAGTAATTGGGCTCATGAGCAGAATGGATTATTTCCCCTACGCCCAATAGATTTTTGCTTGGAACACACCCTACGTTAACGCAGGTGCCCCCTAACAAGTTCCTTTCAATCATTGCCGTTTTTACATTATAGCTCTCGGCCTTGATGGCAGCACTAAATGCAGCGGCTCCCCCACCTATTATTATTAAATCATATTTGTCGTTTATCATAACCCTTCATATCCTTTCCTACTCCCAATAAGTATAAAAAACGAAATATCTAGGGGATTACCTTTGCCTTCTGTAATGAAGGCTCTTTAATTATTTCAGGAGTTTCGGCCGATTCATTTGATTGAATTTTTTTTGCACTTTTTTTATCGTTTACCATATTATCCATATTCCCACTGGAACAACAGTTTCCCATGTAATCTCATTTTTAGATGCGAATAGTTGATATATAAATTGGAAAGTTTATCAAACAATAGTAGATATTGTTTGTTGTAGTATCATAAATTGTTTTTAATGATAAGAAACATTTTGTTAATTGATTGAGTTCAGCCTTTCAATGGTTCTCTTTTTTAATCCTATTTAAATGCGAAAATATGTTACAGCATGACAGCATTTGTTTGGATTTTGATTCATCTTTGTCTTTGCCTTTTCCAAAGAAATGCCTAAATATTATAATATCTGATGCAATTCCACTGATAAATCCAATTGGAATTACAATATTTCCTACACCTGTATATTCTCCGACAATTAATGCTGCGATTAACCCCAAACAACAAAACATATCTCTTAAATATGGAAGAATAATCATATAAACAGATTAGTATCTTTAATAATAGTAACTATTTTAAAGTATGGTTTACATGCTATCGATAGTTTGTTACCTTATTTGATCTTATATCATAAATATATTATAGTAACCATCATAGTAAGATTTTGCACGAAACAATTCAAAGACATCAACCACTTTAAAATTGTGATTTTCTCTTTTATATGATTGGTATTGTTAATGTTTAATTGGTATTTTAATTTATAATTTTTCCTTTTTCAATCTTTGAACAAGTACAATGGGCAACGACCGTTCCTTTTTTAGCAATGGCCCATTGCAATAAGGGAATGATGGCTTTTCTCAACTCTTCCCCATCACTAGTAAGAGTATAAACCACTCGTGGTGGTATTTCATTAAACGACTCCCTTTTAATTAAATCATACCTTTCTAATTCTTTTAGCATGTCTGCCAGTGTTTTTGGACTGATTTTTTGTAACTCCTTCATTAAAACATTATATCTTAAACGTTGATGGTTCCCTATTTCATTTATTATAAGCAATGCCCATTTTTTGCTTATTATGTCTATAATTCCATCTAGCGGACATAAGCATATGATACCCTCATCATTTGTATTAGTTTTGATTTTAGTGTTGGAATTATAGATATCTTTATCCATATTGATATACCACTATACTATTTATTTTATACAATAAATACTATTAAAACAAAAGTGCGTAATTAGATTCTACATTAGTGATGTTAATTCTTACTATATAATAGTATAGTAGCTATGGTTGCATAAACTTGTGATGTTAAATATGATTGGATTAAAGTTATACATATATGATAACTATCAACCATATGCAAAAACAATTATCAAATTTTGAATGCATATATGATATAATTAAAATAAAAAAATATCGATTGATGATACTTGGTTTTGGTGTATCTTATGCAATAGGATATATGATTGCTGTTGGAATTATTTCATATGTTCCAGGATTTGCTTCATCAGTAACTACCCCAATAATTAAATTCTATTCAATAGGTATTTCCATTGTGCCTTTTCCAAACTTCTTTATATTTATTTTCCATAATGCCGTTATTTTTCTATTTTTATCTTCTTTTCTCATTGGGCTTAATATTGCCATGGCAATATATACAAGAAAATCAAACAAAGACTGCGAAATTAAAAAAGTATATCCCAAAGGAATTTTAGGTGTATTTCCTGCGTTCTTTACAAGCTTTTCTTGTTGTAGCTCAGGCCTTTTGGCCTTTGTTATAGGGCCAACAGCGCTTAGTTCACTCTCATTATACAGTCAATATATGGCACCGATAACTATTGCAACTCTGATAGCTGGAACGGTGTTGTTATCAAGAAACATAAACAACTCTTGCAACTCATCTGTCAGTAATTGTTGCAAAAATGGAGGAGGCTGTGTTTAAAATGAAAAAAATTGAAACTTTATCTACTTTAAAATCACGGTTTAGGAACAATGCCCTATCGGTTGCTTTGCTTTTTATGATTTTAATCACGGGTGCGTTAAATGAAGGCGCATTTGCGGAGGATAATAAGGCTCCAGATTTTAGGCTGGACACTATAGATGGAAAGCAAGTATCTCTGAATTCTTTCAAAGGTAAGCCTGTCCTATTATGGTTTATGGCTTTATCATGTCCTTCTTGTGCTGCTCAAGCTGATATAGTTAAGCAAATAAAGGCGGAATATGGGGGCAAAATAGACATACTTGTAATAGACATGCTAGGGGATACAAAGGCTGATTTACAAAACTTTATTTCAAATAAAGGAAGTCCTGATTGGAAAACTGCCATAGATACCGATAGAGTGTCAATAAAGTATGGAATTACTGTAGTTGATTCAACTGTAATTTTAGATGGAAATGGAAACATAGCCTATAAGAATCTCGGCCCTGCAAGTTTTCAATCAGTAAAAGATGCAGTATCAAAGTCGTTGTCCATTCCTTTAGTACAATAAGACAAATCAAAGAAGAAAAGCAATAGAGACATGACATTAGATCCTATCATCATGACATTTGCATTTAGTGCTGGTGCAATATCATTTCTTAATCCATGCGGATTTGCTATGCTCCCTGCATATATTTCATATTTTATTGGGAGCACAATTAAACAGTATTCCTCATCCAATCTTGCTCAGTCCAGTACCGTTAGTAGCGGTAGTAGTAAGATCTCAAGATTAATTTTAGCTAGAAAAATGGGTGTGGGTATATCAATAGGCGTCATAATAACGGTAGCATTCATAACAATTTTTGGTTTAACCGGTTTGGCTATTTCTGCAGCAGGAACCGGGATTACAAAGTACTTTCCTTGGATTGCGGTTATGAGTGGTATTGTTATAATTGGGATTGGAGTTTCCAATATTTTAGGAAAAACTTTTCATATCAACATTCCTCTACCCAAAGGTCTGTTGTCCACCAATATTGGTAACAATAATGGCAAATCCAGCAATAAAAACAATAAAATGAGATATCTAAAGTTTTTCCTGTTTGGAATAGGGTATTCTATTGCTTCACTTAGCTGTACTCTTCCTGTATTTCTCCTTGTCGTTTTTCAAGGCATATCTACAGGAGGATTGTTGGATGGGTTCTTGGTATTTTTACTATATGCATTGGGAATGGGTATAATAATGACTGGAATTTCACTTGCAATTAGTATATCAAATCAAGCGTTTATGAGGTTGATGGCAAAATTGTCTTCAAAAATTAATGTTATAACTAGTATAATTTTAATAGGTGCGGGCCTATATCTTTTATATTATAATATTATCATAGGAAAACTATTAGTTAGCTAGAATACTGACCTGTTTATCAACTATAGGCAACAAACCTGCTCTAAATAACATGAACTGTAGTGAAGGCACATACATTTTTTCTGCTGTTTTATTATCATATAATAATAAAAATTCATCCGATAATGTGTATGTATCTGATTATTATAATGACCGTATCCAAAAGTTTGACGGCAACGGCACCTTCATAACCAAATGGTGTTCAAACGGTGAAAATGAAGGGCAATTTAGTTATCCAACATACATCGCTGTGGACTCTTCTGGCAATGTGTATGTGTCTGATTGGCATAACCACCGTATAGAAAAGTTTGACGGCAACGGCACCTTCATTACAAAGTGGGGTTCAAACGGTACGGGTGACGGGCAGTTTGTCAACCCGTATGGCATAGCCACAGATTCCTCTGGCAATGTGTACGTGTCTGACTCCATTAACGACAATATTCAAAAGTTTGACGGCAACGGCACCTTCATTACAAAGTGGGGCTCACGGTACGGGTGACGGGCAGTTTGTCAATCCGTATGGCATAGCCATAGACTCTTCTGGCTATGTGTATGTAACAGACGGTGAAAACAGTAGGATTCAAGTATTTGCCCCAGATGGTAACCTCTCAATTGTTAGTAATAATGACAAAGGTAATGGAGATGTTCCAACTTCTGACACAATCGGCAACACAACTTCCAATGTAGAAAACCCAACGTCGTCCTAACCAGCTGGAATAACTGACCAGGTATAAAATCCAGATTATTTTTTTTGATTAAAAATTCCTGTTACTATAATCATTTAACGAGTGTTGGCATCTTTAAAAGTAGATTCCATTGAGAAGTAATGGATGTATGAAAAAGAACATCTAGTTTTAGCAATTTCTTTTATAATAGCAGTATTAGCTTCGTTAACATGGCTGACAGATATTATTTTTTTATTACTACTAAAGACCTGACTCAACATCATTACCTTCCTGTTATAATGATATCATTATTTTGATAAGACATGGTTGATACCGTTCTATTTTTTTCAGATGTTTGCCTAATATATCTTATAAATCATCTTTTTTTAGTATCATTTTATGATGATACAACAATTTTTAACTTTTTTATATTTTGAATTAATTTGGTATTTATGGAATTTTATAACGGGTATTATTTAATTCGTTTATTTCCGAATGATAATACTTTAAGGTTTCTTTTGCGTTGAATGTTTCTATTTCTAACTGGTTTCTTTCCTCTTTGAGTGAATGGACCTCCTCTTTCAGTTTGTTCTTTCGCTGCTCAAGGGCCTTTATGTTGTTTATGTTGTTCATGGCGCACCTGATATCCTTGACCCGGGTGTTGTTTCTCTTTAGATCTTCAAACAGCTTTACTAAAGGGGCCAACTGGTTTTTGTGCTCTTTTATGGATTGCAACCGCTTTATGCGTTTATGTAGCCTTAGAAAATCATCATGATGCTCAATACCATGTCAGTCTACAAATCCAAATCAATGAAAAAGAGGGTGTTTGATGAAAAAACTAAGATACCAAAACCACACAAGAAAAAACGGTAATATATGAATTCCAAACCGGATATACTAAAATACTCCCCACAGGAAATTATGGCAACATATGCACGATTGACTCTGTTATGGGACGAAAACTACCATAGCGACTGGAATGGGTTAATCCATGGAGAGGATATTGAAAGGGTTTATAGTGATAGGGACAAAGCACAGGTAACAGAATCCCTCAAGTTCTTGGCTGATAATGCATACATTACAGTTGACAACAATGAGAAAGAAGATGTTGTGGGCATTCAGATGCAGTCTAGACAGTTGGACGAAAAGGTATTGGGAAACATACTAAAGCATATTCATACATAAAATTTGGTTTACTTCACGTGATGTGATTGTTACACAATGTTAATTACCGATAATAATGACGAACGTACAACAATACGTTAAAATAAAAAGAGTATGAGACATTTTCATAATTTACTGTATGCAGTTTATTATCGACTTAAGCGACGTTAAAGGATAGAATTACCATATTTCAATACCCGTATTGTTTTTACCGGGTTTTATAGTATTTGTTTTTGATTTCATCTAATTCCTTTTCATACCACTTTTTTGTATCCATCAGCATGTCTAAGTCGTATTCTAATTGAGATTTCTCTTTCTTTAGATTACTTATGTTTCGAGCCAAATGAACAGACTCATTTAAATCATTCACCTTGATATTATTTCCATTCACAAAATCAAACAGACTTAGATATGCTCCCAAGTTCTTTCTGTTTTCCGTTAATATCCGTGAAGCCCTTTCCATGTTTTGCAATATCAGATAGTCAGAATGGATTTTCAAAACCTGGTCTGTGGGCAAGTCAAGTTCAATGGCAACCTTTACAATGGATTTGCCCTCCAAAAACAATTTAAAGGCTTTGGAAGGAATGGACAACGGTTTTTTCTTTTGGTCCTCCTGGTGCTCTTCACTAACATCACCGGTTAACTTCATTCTTATTTTCTTGATTTCGAAGAAGGAAACATGTGCCTGTTTGGCTATCTCCCTTGTCGTGTGTCCTTTGTTCAGCAAATCTATAACTAACGCCTCTTTATCCTGTCCATTCATAATCATGACGTCCAACATTGTTATCGGGTTGGTTTATAAAGAAATGATATCAGTTATTTCTGTTACAGTCTTTTCTCAATTGCTACATATGTTGTTTTTTATGTTGTTTTTGAAAGAAAATAACATATTATTCAAAAATAAAATAATTCACTTTTTGCTAAATTTTTTCCTGAATATTGTTGCGATTATGGATGTTCCAATAAACGTGGCTGTCCAATACAGCCACAGACTTTCCACCATTCCTCCTGATAACAAAGCAGGGGCTAATGAACGAGCAGGGTTCATTGACGCTCCAGATATGAATGCCAAAAAGAATATGTCCAAGCCAACAATCCCGCCAATAACGATTCCGCCAAAACCCCTTAAGCCTTTTTTATGCACCACAACCAAGATTACCGCCATAAGCAGGGCAGAAGCCAATACCTCCACACCAAATATCAAGGGCAGAGGATAAGCATAGTTTGGGGAATTGGCGCCCAGATAAGCCTCGCTCCCTATCATATACTTTACAAAAAGGCTCCCAAGTAAGGCGCTGCATATCTCGGCTGTTAAGTAAAGGACTACAAGTCTTTTTGTGATGTGTTTTGTAATCAGGAAGCCTAGTGTTACTGCCGGGTTAAAATGCGCCATAGAGACTTTGCCAAACAAATAGACACCAATTGCAACACCTACAAAAGGTGCAAATGCAACAAAAGAAATGCCCAATGACCCATTTAGCTTGGCATCTATAACCACTGAACCTGTGGCCAACACTACCACAATAAAGGTGCCAATAACCTCGGCGATAAACTTCTTTTGATTGGAGGATAGGTTATTTCTTATTGCTGTGACCAGACTCGTTCTTTTAATCATGCTTTCGCTCTTTTTGTTTTGAATATTCGTATCTGATGTCAGATGTAAATTCTTTAGTTATTCATATTTTCCTTACCAATCTCTTCAACCATTTCCTTTATTTTTCTCTCAATTTCATTCCTTATCTCCCTTACTTTTTCTATTGGTTTTCCTTTGGGGTCCTCTATTCCCCAATCCAGGACTTTGGGAACAAACAATGTAGGGCAGAAATTTTTGCCCATGCACCCCATGTTGATGATTTTGTCGGCATTTTTTATCATCTCCTCGCTAAGCTCCTTTGGTTTTTGGGAGCCAATGTCTATGCCAATTTCCCTCATTGCCTCTGCAGCAAGAGGATTGATTTGGGATTTGGGAACGGTTCCCGCGCTTATGGGTTCATAATCTGAAGGCGCGTATTTCCTAAACAATCCCTCTGCCATTTGGCTACGTCCTGCATTCTCAACACATACAAACAGAATGTTCTTTTTTATGCTGCCTTTAGATTTGTTATTGAAAGAGAGTTTCATTTTTAAATGATTGATTTGTTATTACTTGGTTGCCTTTACCACTAAACTCGAGATTTTTCTGCCATCATCACTATTTCCCATCTCAATGTATGGTTTTTCATCCAACACCTCAATATTGGTAAATCCAGCTTCCCTTGTGCTTTTGAGATAGTTTTCCTTTGTCAATGCGCCATCAATGCAGCTGCACCAATCCTCTGCATTTACTGAATGCTCGTTCATTTCTTTAGATGTGACCAAATCAGATATCACCATCTTTCCAACCCCGTTTGGCTTTAGGATTCTGTGAATCTCTTTGAAGGTGTTCACCTTATTGGATGTGAGGTTGATGACACAGTTGCTTATAACCACATCGGCAGAATTGTCCTCAACAGGTATCCTTTTTTCAATGTCCCCATGTCTAAACTCCACGTTTTTGTAGTTGAATTTTTCGGCGTTATGCCTTGCCTTCTCGAGCATCTTGTCGGTCATATCAACTCCAATGACCTTACCGTTATCTTTCACAATGTTGGCCGCCAAGAACACATCAATGCCGGCACCAGAGCCTAGGTCAACCACAACATCACCTCCCTGTATGTGTGCAAACTTTGTAGGGTTTCCACATCCCACACCTAAAATGGATGATTGAGGGATGGATGCCAATTCCGCTGGATTATATCCTATTGCCTCTATGGATTGCATTGCCGACACACCTTGATTTTCCTCGCTACCACAGCATTCTGAATAAGGCGTGCAGCATGAATCCGAATTGCCAAACACGGCTATCTTTCCATACCTTTCTTTGATTTTTTCCTTGATGTTGACATCATTGTTGTTCATACAAATGTTTACAATGTAAACTATTTAAAGTGGTAAGAGAAATACGGTAAAATAAGTGAAATTAGGTAAACAAAAGGGCTCTAAAGCCGTTAACGGAATTGATGGACCCAAGAATATGGCCACCAAGTTACCAATAGTTCAATCTGATAATGAATCTTGTAATTTCAAGGGATACGATGTAGATGCCCTAATGAAGCAGACATCTTCGTTAAGAGCGTTAATTACAAAAAGGGGAACACTTGAAATTCTGTTGCCATTATGCTGTTCTACCGATTCGGTAAGATACCTAAAGTTCAAAAAAACAATGAAGGGATTTAGCAGCAAAACCCTTGCGATAAGGCTAAAGGAACTGGAAAGAAACGGAATTTTGCACAGGCAAGCCTTCAACGAGATTCCCCCGAGAGTAGAATACCAGTTGACACCTAAAGGGCAAGAGCTAACAGAATCCATACTGGATTTGCTGCAGTGGATGAGAAAATGGTCAAACAGGTGACTATTATACTAAACAATCTTTCATCATAGTGAAATTTAAAATATCGCCATTTGTGATTAGAGAAAATGGAATCAGCCTATCTTATCTTTTACATTTTTGTAGGATGGGCAATAGGGTTTGTCGGTGGAATGGTTGGCTTGGTGCTTGGAGCAATAAGGTTTCCGTTTGTTTTGGGAATAGAGAATTCGATGGCACCTATTGTTGCCGGCACAAACCTTGCGATAAGCACTTTGGGTGCGACCACTGGAGCCATCAGACATTGCAGGCAAAAGAATATAGATTTCAAGGTTTTTGTCATCATGGCCTTGTCAGGGGCCATAGGTTCGTTTATGGGAGCTTTTTTAGTGGAATCTGTTCCGCTGGTAGTTTTGCTATCCGTCATAACAATCATCATTTCATACGAAGCCTTTGACTTGGCAAAAAAGTCGGGAAAAATAGTCAAAAGAAATTATCGCAACTCAGACTCATTAGTCCTGGAGAGAGAAAAGGATGGAAAAAATGGCAGTATAATACCATTGGACGATGCTGTTGTTTCTAATAGCATAATAAATCCATCAAAGCGAATTACCAAAGAGATTGTGATAGGTTTTGGTGTCGGATTGCTCGGTGGCATGGTGGGATTGGTATTGGGAAGCATAAGAATGCCAGCAATGATTTCAATCCTAAAACTACCACCCAGAATAGCGATAGGCACCAATTTGGCTTCATCTTCGGTAATGGGATCGGTGGGAGTAATTGGACATTTAATGAATGGAAATATTGACTATGTTGTTCTGTATGCAATGGGTCCACCTGCAATGCTTGGTGCCTTTATGGGAGCAAAATACACCAACAGGATAAACGAGTAAAACCTAAAATTCATTATCGCCTTGGTTTTGAGTTTGGTTGCTGTGACAATGCTGTGGAGAGTAGTTGAACTCATCAATTTAGTATAAACTTGAGTTACACCTCCAAATCAATCACTCAAGATTAGTAACGTTAAAATATTCACGAAGGATATTTAATCTGAGCAGATGCTTTAGGCGAATACAGAACAGTTTTTGTAGTCTTGTCGGTTGCAGGTTCTGCATTTGCTGCAGTGGATGATAAAATGGTCATCAAAATAATTGATTATTTATTCAAGTTTATTAATTTTTAATGTTTGGCAATTAGGTATAAAGAGATTCTATATTCATTATTTTTCTTCTTTCTCGCTGGATTGTGTGAGATAGGTGGAGGGTATCTAGTCTGGTTATGGCTTAGGGAAGATTATAGTTGGATTTTTGGCGCATTTGGCGGTGGCCTAGTGCTTTTTATATATGGGATAATATGGTATAATATGGGATAATCCCAACGATTAAGAAAGCTCATTTCCATAGGACCTTTGCTGCCTATGGTGGAATATTCATTATAATGGCAATATTTTGGGGATACTTTTTTGAGGGAGTCATTCCAGCTAAATATGACATTATAGGAACTATATTTGCATGCATAGGGGTTATCATTATTTTCTATTACCCACGTAAAGAGAGGGAAAAAATTGGAATTAGCTCATCATCCAACGGATTATAACTTTATCTTCATCCTGGTCACATTTGGAATGTTTGTAGCTGCAGCACTTCTTGAAATAGGTGGTGGGTATTTAGTTTGGTTGTGGCTAAGGGAAAAGAGAAAACCAATTTTTGGATTGATTGGAGGAATCACTCTATTTTTATACGGAATAATCCCAACGATTCAGCCATCTAATTTTGGCAGGGTATACGCTGCCTATGGGGGATTATTTGTGGTGATGGCAATCATTTGGGGTCTAATAATAGACAAAAAAAGGCCAGATAGATATGAAATCATTGGCGGATTGATTGTTCTCTTGGGTGCT
>JADDOQ010000062.1 GCA_016782315.1 Nitrososphaeraceae archaeon
AACTATTTGCACCGCCTTGCTGCCTAGAACTGAAAGGTAAGGGGATCTCATGTCATATATTTCCAAAATGTTTAAAGAATTCACTTGCGGGCATCACCACAACTATTGAACCAACATATCCTCCTTTTGAGCTGTTCACAAGAACAGGATATGCCAATCCTATTTTGTATTTCCCATCCATCCCAGTGTATGTATCAGAAAACACAGGAGATAGTGAATCTTTTGACTCTAATCCACTTGAAATGGTGAAAATTGACCCCAACATACGGGTGGAAGGCCTTTTTTAGCCGCTTTCATTTTTGATGTGCCGTTTTTATCAACTAAAAATATTCTATCTATGGGGGCAATATCGTTTATTTGCTCAAAACGGTCATTGAGGATTTCACCCGTATTGGCAGACTGAAAATTGCCTTGTTGCAAAACTTCGGATGTGGACAATCCCTCAAGTTTTGCCATTATCAGGATCAAAGTAGACTCAACGCTTTCAGCAATAGCTTTGGTTTTATCTATTTGATTTTTCCGTTGTTGCTCAAAAATGCCTTCTTTTATCTCGCTTTCTGTTTGGTTCTGAAAATAAAAGAATAGTGCAAAAGAAATGGAAATAATGATTAAAGTGCAAGTAAAAACAGTTTTTTTTACGGGCCAACCTTTGTTATTTGGATCTTTTCTTAAACAAGTTTCTCATAAGAAAAACCTCCCTACAGCCATCATAGTCTGCTCAGAATCTTTACCAATAAAAATACTAACTGCTATATTATAAATTAACTATATAATATCAAAAGAAGATATAACCCTACTCACAGTTTCTAAAGAAATACCAACAGGCATATGGAAGGCTATTGTAGGCAGAATCGGTAATCCACACAACAAAAAGGACTCTCATTTAAAATCAATTTATTAAATTATGCTTTATCCGTTATTTTTGAAATGGCTTAGGTAAAAGAAACAATTACGCTAGCTAAAACTTTGGCACTGAAAGCAGATGATAAAGAATTTCCCGCTATTGGCATTACTCTATGTCATTGTAAATCAATAGTAGAAAATACGCTATAGCGGTTGAAGAGAATAAAAATCAAGAAAATTAAATACCCTGCTACTCAAAGTCAAACAGCCCTAGGAATGGGCATTGTTATCATGTTTTGCCGTTATAGGTTGAAAAGCACATGGCATAGAAAACAAATCTGTAAGTAAGAGGGAACATGATTTTGTCTATCATTTGCGCAATGGGCCAAAATAAAATATTTTAGAAATACCTTATTCCAATTTACCCTCAATCAATGGTCTTGTTGGCACCTCGCCCCTTCTTATGCTGAGCCTATTGAACACATCACTTGATTTTCTTTTTCCTTCCTCTTCTGCCCCTATCTCTAACCCAAATTCCTTGCTTATTGTGTCCTTACCTTCTCTTGCCCCAATAAGAATAATTTGGGCATTTTGGTAGTTTATTAGCTTTGTATCTTTTGCCAATGATACGAAATTTTCATTTTTATCAAATTCTTTTAAAACCTCCTCCGGATAGTTAGGCGATTCTTCAGCACTGGGATAGCCCGATGGCGATGGTTGTTTTGGATTAATGACAGAAATTATATAGCTTGCCTCTTTTTCAATACCTAGTTCCTGCTGAGCTTCCCCTGGCTTTTCTGGTGTTTCAAGTATATACGCAATTTCGGCATGATTTTGGTGTCTCACAATAACGTATTTGCCTGCTCCAACAGGTCTTGCAGCATCACCTTTTCGAAACTCATCTGAAAATAGCTCTTTTGTGAGTTCGTTTTTGTCCTCAAAAATACCACCTACTCTGGCCCAATAGCGTTCAGATGATCTAGCTTCACTCTTTCTAATTTCTGGAAGCGACTTTTTACCTATAACAAACAACCTATAGAATTGATTTTCCTCAACTTTACTTCTGCTGCCGCTTTTTTTGCTGTTGGTATTACTATCTGTTTCTGGGGTTGTAACCATGAAAAATCGCCTTACATCCTCTATGCCCTTTACCTCTTGAGAATTCTTTTTAGGCCTATAGAAAAAGTAAATGTCACCTTGCTCTAAAATCTCTAGTTCAGCATTATCTGCATTACTATCACCATCATTATTTATTTTAGTTTTTTTTTCTTGCTGATTCAAATATTATTCATTTATCTTAATGCCTTTAATTTATTAAAAGTTACATAATATAATTTGGATAACTTGTAGAAGATTGACTAAAATCAAAACAGAGTGGCTGTAAAAACCCCACCCCCCAAGGACACAGATTCATTCTAATATCCGCGTTTTTTTAATAGTTTTTGTTGTAATGATAATAAACCGATATTTTATTAAACTAAAGCGACAAACTGAAAGAAACCATAAAACAAAATAAAAAAAACAAAAAGGATCACATAAAAGCACTAAACCAAAATCCAAGCATAAAATTCATTATAGATTTAGAGTCCAAAATTATCAATCAAGATAATGCATAATTGATTAAGATAACAAATCGACAACTAGCCTAAAGGTATCCCAAAAACTAATGTACCACATACAACAAAGATTACAAAGAATCCTTTTTTCCTTTCCTTTTTATCACGGGGCAAACAGTTTTTAAATTTCTAAACATAACTAAAATTTACAACAATTTAATCAATAACCTCGATCTTTTTCCCTCCAACCAAATCCACCATATAAAAATCACGGCCTATTTGTATGATATCTCCACGAGAAATCCTGTAATGACTCCTCCTTTCTTTCAATGGGGTTCCAAATGGCATTTCCTCGTCTCTAAACTTCATCCAGACCCGCCCTACATTAAGAATATTCTTGAATTCACTTTCCCACACTAAATCATAAATTGTATCAAAGGCCTGCCTGCCAATTTTGGAGCCTTTAAAGATAATCTCAGGATCAGGTTCCCTACAGAAAAATACTCGAACTCTCATGGTCTTTCGTTTCCTTCACTGGATATTTTTAACCAACCAATTGTTTTTATGGTTTTGTTGTAGCATAGTTTAAGGCAGGACTCTAATGTATAGGCATTGTTCTTTTATTTAGACTATCTTTATAATTCATTTTTGGGGTAGTTTTAATGCATGCTCACCCGTTTCATTCCTAAACTAATATGTAATCCACAAAAACGCCAAATGTTCTAAAAGTTGTGATCCCTCAATCCCACCACTGTCAATGGTTTCCCATCCAAATTTGCCAAGAACATTATCTGTTACAAGTTTTTTTGACTCCCATTGTTACCACATATAGGCATCTTGGATGGCCTCCCGTTAGGGAAGTCGGGGTGAACAGAATTCGGACGGCCAACAGTATTAAATGCTTTTACAACTTTGGATTTATGGATTAAGAGCTGCATGGTTTCACCGGCAGAATCAGAGTGACCTATAGCAAGTTGCGGTGGCACATCCTTTGAAAAATCTAGTGGATTGGTAACATCTATTTAGATCTTTCACTCAAGATTCATTGGATAGCCTGCCTTATGGCATTGGAAGCACCAGACCAAGATGTCGCCAACACAGTTATTTCTCCAAAGGACAAATATTCTGCAAAAGTTCCAGATGATGCTATTTCCTTTCTGCCCACCATGGTCGCTAATCACTCAAGGATCTCTTCTCTCTTTGGATCTGGTGTGCCAATTTTTACAGTGTAGCCCAGTTGTGTCAATCCACCTCTCAATATTTTGCCTACATATCCAGAGCCCAAAATACCAACCCTCTTAATACTTTAGGATAGAAACAGTCTGTCTTATAAGGCTAGATAAACATAATATGGCTTTTTCAATTAAAATAAATGATAAACAAAGCATCTGTAAACATTCCTTTAAGAATACAGATAATACCGTCAATAAAAAACAGGAAATTCAGAATAGTAGCAATTCAACTCATCATACAGAGCAGCCTGCAATCATTATAGGCTACGCCATTTGATAATAATGCGGCATAGGTAAGCCAATAAACAATCACTTGATTACAAATCAGTCTAAATAAACTGGAATGTATCTTAATTAAATTCAAATTTTGAGTCTATGGGCATTTCGCCAGAAAGGATTAACTTGCCCTGTACGCAATAACCCCATTCAATTAAATGAGTTTCATAAAACAAGGTACGCATTTTTTGTTATGGATGCATTCATCACACAAGTAAATATTAAACTAGAATATCATTGCAAAAAATAAAGGTGTAACAGGATTTCCGATGTTCCATGAATAGGATTATAGCAGTTTATTTATCCAACCTTTTGTTAAACAATCTATTTAATGCATGTTCGCAAGGGATGGCATATGAACATACCCGATATTTTAAACGCTCGTGTTGTAAGCAAGCCTTTTATAATGACAATGCTATTCTTTTTTTTGGTATCAAGTCCTGCTATATCAATATACGCTCAAAGCATCCCTCCATCTGGCACTGTAAAAATCATAACGCATGTCATCAATGATAATGGGGGCACCAAACAGGCATCAGACTTTTCAAGCTGCATCGATACATCTAGTCCTGGCAGTTCAAGAGTACATTGCTCTTCTGGGAATGAACAGGGCAATGTAGTTAGCAGTATTCACAATGTACCTTTCAAGGTATCTGAAGACCCAACTACCCCCCATACTGGCTACACAGTTAGCTACTCTGCGGGTTGCTCAGGCTCCATAAGTTCAGGTGCAACAAGTACATGTACTATTACCTACAATGATTCACCTCCCGCACCAATTCCAAGCCCAGGAAATGGCCCAATAACAATATTTTCCCTACCCAAAATCTTTGGTTAGGGGAAATCCTTTCTTCTTTTTGAGCACTTCAACAAAACACATAAATGTAATATTTTGCCATTATGAGGTCCACATTAAATGATTTATATATATTATATCCATCCATTCAATTATAATCTTTGAACCAAAGTAACTCCCATTCCCATGGCGACTTCATATCAAAAAAAAGAACAGAAATACTTTATGGATCTAACAATGCGGTATCGAGGGGAGTCTCATTTATGGAAAATGTTAAATTAAAAATGGATATCATTTTTGACTATAAAGCTCCCTCAATAGTAATTGACATTCCAGAGTATAAAAACGGCTATAAGGATATCCTAAGCAAAGGCGCCAAGATACGTTGCATAACAGAAATCACTAAAGACAACATTCAGTATTGCAAGAAGCTAATGGACATAGTCACCGAGTTAAGGCACATGGATGGCATGAAAGGCGGCATTGCAATCAACGAAAATGAATACATGGCAACAACCGTTCTACAAGAATCACAGCCATTAACAGAAGTCATCTACAGTAACGTCAAAGAAGTTGTAGACCAAGGCCAATATATATTTGACACATTTTGGAGGAATGCAACCCCATCCAAAAAGAAAATAAAGGATATCGAGGAGGGATTGGAATCTGCAAAGACAAATGTACTGGAAAACCAGGACGAAATAAGGAAGGCGGTAACTGATTTGGCTTTAAAGTCAAACTACATATGCATTTGCACTACAATTGGTGGGATAAAACTAATTTATGACAACTTCTTTGACGCATACAAAGAGGTGCTAAAAAAATACAGAAATGGGGAACATAAGGGGATTAGATTGGTCACATCAATAAACCATTCAAAGGATATCGAGCTAGTCAAATTATTCTCAAAATTGGGCATAAAGATAAGGCATGTAAAAAATATTCCATTTCACAGTTTTGCATTGAGTGACAAAATGCTTAATTCGACACTTGAGATGATGAAAGAAGGTGGAATGATTACAAATCTTTTAAATAGTAATGACATTCTTTATCTTGGTCATTACGATACGATCTTTAGAGAGCTGTGGAAATCAGGAATTGATGCAAAAGACAGAATTAAGGATATCGAGGAGGGTAACTTTATAAACGTAGATATTATACCAAACCCAGAAGAATCACTAAAATTCGTAACTCAGATAGCAAAATCAGCCTCAAGGGAAATTTTAATATTATTTTCATCAACAAATGGATACTTGAGAACAGAAAAATCAGGTGGCTTAGTTTCACTGAATCAGATAGCATTTGGCGGAATTAAGGTAAAAGTTCTAACTCCATTAGATCCCACCAAAGAGGACAAAATAAACCAAATAAAATCAAAATATAACCACATAGAATCGAGGAATTTGCAGGCAAACATGCAAATTGGAATTGGAATAATCATAGTTGATAAAGAGAAAAGCCTGATTTTTGAAATCAAAGACGATGCCAAAGACAATTTCATTGAATCCCTAGGTTTGGCAATATATATTGAAGGAAAATCCACTGCATTATCTTATGCTACAGTTTTTGACAGCCTTTGGAAACAAGCAGAGATGGTCCAACAATTACAGATTCATGACTTGATGCAAAGGGAATTCGTCAACATAGCGGCCCATGAGCTAAGGACCCCGATACAGCCAATACTTGGCCTAGCGGAAATCGTCAAAAATAAAACAAAAGACCGTGAGCAAAAGGAGCTGCTTAGTATTGTAATTAGCAACGCAAATAGGCTAAAAAAACTGTCCGAGGATGTTTTGGACGTAACAAAAATCGAAAGCAACACCCTAGACCTGAACAAAGAGAGATTTTCTTTGAAAGACATGGTTGCAGATATTGTTAATATTTACAGAGAGGGGTTAGATCAGAAAAACATAGAAATCAAACACTTTATCTCTGATGAAGACTGTTTGTATGCAGACAAAAACCGAATATCCCAAGTCGTTTCCAATTTGATAAGCAACTCCATAAAATTTATAGTTGATAAAAGAGATGGGATTATCTCCATAACTGCAGAAAAGAAAGAGATAAAAAGCGATATCGGTAACGATGACAATAAGTTCATTGTTATTAGCGTAAAAGACAACGGCACTGGCATAGATGAGAACATAATGCCTAATTTGTTTTCTAAATTCCAGACCAAATCATTTCACGGCATGGGTTTGGGACTTTATATATGCAAAAGCATCATTAAATCCCATGGCGGCACAATATGGGCAAAAAACAATGAGGATGGAAGTGGAGCGACATTTAGTTTTAGTTTGCCCATCATTATCAATAACTGTTGCTAGCCTTTGTAATTGGACGAAGTTATGATTTGGCGGCGGAATAGATTATGCGATGCAGACAATGTGTGTGTATGTCTTTTTGTGTCATAAACATATATCAAACATCAGTATTGTTTTTTAATGAATTTAGGACTCTACTTCATAATATATTGCTTTCAGAAATACATGGTTGTCAATCGGCCCACTCAACAATGCTATAAGAATAGGCAAATCTGTGATATGACCTTATGTGGGCTTCGTATTACATCGTGTTCCCAAAACTCTAGGACAATCCACCCTCCGTCAATCAGATTCTCCCTCACCCTGATACGCCTTGCCTTGTTGGAGATCAACTTTTCTCTCCAAAACGAAGCATTGCTCTTTGGCTCCCGATAGCATTCAACACAACCATGCCAAAAGCAACCATCGATGAATACCGCGGTTTTCTTTGCCTTGTTTGTCAGGTCTGGTTTTCCGAAAATGGATTTGTCGTGGATTCGGTATCTTTTTCCTCTAGCCCACAGGAGCTTTCGTATTGTTGTCTCAGGCTTTGTGTTTTTGGACCTTATGCTTGACATTACCCTACTTCTCTTTTCTGCGCTAATCCTGTCTGGCACAGACCATAAAATGACACCCTGCCTTCTATATTTTTCATCGACCTACATAACACAACCTAGGAAAACGATCTCTCTGGGAGCATATTGCATACCGGACAATTAAGATTGTGGTGGATGGCACTATCTTGTTGGAAGATACCACCCAATGCATTTAGCCCAAACTAGTCTGCTACTCACACACACTCACACACACTCCAACAATTACCTAAATTTTTTTTTGGCAATGGCCTAGGTAGTTATTAGAGTTCCATCATTTTTATTTGCACATATGCAATATTTTTGATATGGAAAAACACCGCGTTTTTTCACACCAATTTGATCCTCAGATCCACAACACTGCCTGTCACTTTTCAAATACCGCAGCAAAACGAAATTAACAAATTGGCCAAACCATGTTATTTGACCATTGGCTATGTATTGGGCATATTAAAGCATAATATGCAATTGCACCCATCTGGCAAAACCATGATCATAAGTCAAATTTATAAATCAAATATTTCATATTTGTGTAATGAATTCGGATATATCAAAAACGATATGTCTAGTGGCAACCTCTTCACTGATTGCCATGTTTTTAACATTTAGCAATAATGTCACCATACACAGTCAAGAGACACACAACAGCACTCTCGACAATGATATCCAAAACAGTACTGCAACAACCGCTGGCCATGACCAAGACAGGTCAGCCAAAGAAATAAGAAACGACAGGATTGTAAGGGAGTTTTACAACAAGGTATTCTTTGCCAAAAATGCCTCAGCTGCAGTCAATTACCTAGAAGAGGATTACATACAACACAATCCAAATGTCCCAACAGGGAGAGAGGCTTTTATCAACGCATTTACACTAATCTTTGAGCAAAGCCCGAATTTCAGTACGCAAATACAAAGAATCTATGCAGATGGTGATTACGTTATAGTACACTCATTTTCTCCAATTGGGGATACCGGCAATTCAATAGTTGACATATACAGAGTAAATGACAATGGCAATATTGCAGAGCATTGGGATGTTCTCCAGCAAATACCAAGCAACCCGGCAAACAACAACACAATGTTTTACCTAGATTAGACATTCCATAACCCATTTCTTTTCTATTTGTTTCCATTGACACTGTTTTACATAAGAGCAACACTAGCACACTCTAAAACCAAAGTTGTCATCTATAGACATATCATATTGAATATTTGACAGACCAGGATTATTTGCGAATTATTTGTTTATACAGTCATTTGAGAAAAGATAGTCCTTTTCAAAAAGATATAGCGCAAATGATGGCGCCCATCAAAAACAAATTCAAAACATAAAAATCGGAGACAACCATAAAATCAACAGATACTGCATGCCACTACAAAGAAATTGCTTAAAAACCACTTCCCCCCCCCCCGATATTGGATATACTTGCCTTTAGGGTAGCAATTTTTCACAAAATTCTAATTATGATTAAAAAACGATATCTTTGCGAAAAAGGAAAAGTTTCAGAGTTATAGATCAGGATTTAATAATATTTCAACAATCAAGATAGATCAAGGATTGCAAATTTATCCATTAAGCCAAATATTCTCAGAATATATAATCATCATCATGGTTAAATAACTAGGCAAAATATCTAAAAACGATGAATAACTTAAACCTTGATCTTAAATTTGAAAACAAAATACTGTATGAGGTTTCAATTTTGTTTTCCATTTTAATGTTATTTGCGTCATCAAGTACACTATCTGAACTTCAGGCTTCATATGCACAATCAACTGACATCATTGAAAACAATACCGACACCAATACTGGAACAGCGGCGGCATTGGGTAGTGCCCCAAATACAACGGCATCCGGATATTCTGATCCTGCAGACAAAACAGATGACAATAGCCCAACTCAAATAATCTCAAACATACGTAATTTACTTAATCAAACTTTGCAGGAATATGAAAATCAAAATTACAGTGAGGCAGAAGCAACTGCAACCGAAGCTTATCTTGACAATTATGAGTATGTGGAAGCGCCCATAGCAGAAAAGAATCAAACACTAATGGAAACAACAGAGGTCATGATGAGAGAAGATCTAAGACAACTAATAACAGAGAAAGCGCCCACAGAGGAAGTAAAGGGACACATAGACAACATCAACAACAATCTGGACAGAGCGAAGGAATTACTTGTTGGGTCTTCTGTATCTTAGATTATTTTAATATCAAACACATACAGAAAGGATAACCAAATTCAAACATTTTATATCAATAACTTCAGATTAAGAGTTATCCCAAAATTACCTTTTCGCACATGGCTGATAACTATGAGAGATAACCACTACCCACTAGTAATTTTAATTTAAACCGTTTAGCAGGAGAATAGAGTTTTACCAAGAAAACTTTGGTTTTGATTACAACAGCTAATCTTGTGGACCTAAATGGCAGGCATTTGTAATCAAAGTATTTTGTTTAAACATAAGCACCTGTATCTCATTGACGGATGAATCATCACCCTGGTCATAACTTTCATGCCAAACTGAAATTGACCCTTCAAATACATATCAGTTTGGTAGAGCCGACTACTATGTCAATTCTTCGATTAATATCCTCTGGAATTATATCATTAAAAGTAGTAGGCGTGTTCAAATACCTTTTTCTCCAAATTAAAGTTCATTTTTATTTTGTGTTGGAATCTGTAATTAGATAAGAACTATAAGCTATGGATGCAAAGTTGACATTATGGCTTTTGCATTCGTAACAAGCACAATAGGAATAATACCGTTATTAGCATTTTTGGCAATCTCAACAGCATCATTACTCATTTGTTTTGGATATGACACAAGTAACAGCTTCCTGGTTTCCGCATTCGCTCAGGGAAATGACTCTTACTACACCACAGTTTTCCCCTCCATTCCATCAGCACAGTCAATTCATACAACCGAGAGTTTAGAGCTTCCTCCAAACATAGGCGCATTTGTCATGTTAATTGCAAACGAGGCACACGAAAGCTGGAAGGAGGAGCCTCATAAACTAATTACAGATAAAAACGCATATCATATCCCAACAAACCTCATCATTTACGAAGGTACAGAATTGGCATTCCTAAATGCCGACGCACCCTGGGACACGCCACATCCACAGAGCATAGAACTGGTCAAAATTGATGGCAATGAGACCGGTGGCCATGAGGCAGATGTGGTGTACTCAACAGGTGTGTTGGACTATTCAAACAGTTCCAAACCGGTTACCCTTCCTGTTGGGAGATACTCCATAGTCAACACAGAGTATGAATCAAAAGAAGGGACAGTAACGGTGTTGGAGAACAACAACCAAAGCAGCAAAAGCAGCAATCAAGTCATAGGCGGTTTCTATACACCAACCAACCAAGTGGAAAACAACAAGGATAATGAGGGCAATTCTCACCCAGGCTCACTGGCCTACTACAGGCAGGCGTTCAATGAAAATGGGATTGGCATATTGAGTGAGCACAATTTTACCTATTCTGCATGCGACTATTGCCCAGGAGGGCATTGGCCTGACAACAAATCAGCAGACCACACACTCATCATCTTTAGCTCAGAGCGGCCACTTGAGCAGGTATTAGGTGTATTGGAAACGTTGGTAAAGGACAACGTGTACGTATGACCACTCCTTTTTTTCTTTTATCTTAATTTGCATAATGTTGATGACATTCAGATCCCATTCGCAAAGGATTCTTAAAACCAATACCTTTGCCTTGACACCATCACTTTTTTTTAATTATGGCGGCTTGACTGAATTTGACTATAAAACGTATGAACATAGAGGAGCAGCAGTTCTAATACTTTATGAGTATATAGTCACCGTATCACACCTTACAAAAGTTAGTGTATCATAATGCAATCCATATATTGGAATGTTCTTTGCAATGAATGGATTTGTCTTTATCTTTTCGACTTGATTCCTTGCATTTTCTTCCAAGTTAGCAAATGTATAGAATTGTAACTT
>JADDOQ010000063.1:0-4356 GCA_016782315.1 Nitrososphaeraceae archaeon
AGAACCAATTATCGATATAGTCATAATAAAGTTGAAATTAATTTTTTATTTATAGTTTTAAATTCAAGATACAGTACTCACCAAAAACCTAATATTGATGATGACGGTGACGATGACAATATTGATCGTAGTATGGCAATAGAGAGAGAGTGATAGAGGATGGTGATTGCATCTGCGCACATTCAAAAAAAAGATATATAAAAAATGGATACCTAAATAAACTCACAGAAGAAGATAAGATTAGCGTCAGGTATTTTAAATGAGTAAGATAATAATCATAGATCCACAGCTTGCAGGGATTTCCGGAGACATGTTACTTTCAAGCTTGGTTGATAGCGGGGCAGATAAAAAAAAAATTATAAACAACATCAATAAAATACAAAATCATTTTCAGGATTCAAAAATAAACAAAATCGATTTTATTAAAACAGAGTCAAATGGCATAGGTGCCACAAGATTTGTCTTTGAATTTGATGAAAGGATAAAAGAAAAAAACGCTGTAGACATGTATAGGGTGATTGCAAATTGCTGTCACAACATAGGCTTGTCAGAAAAAGCAAAGAAATTTGCGATTGAATCCATTAAAACAATTATCAAGGTGGAATCTACAATTCACAATAAAGACATAAAAGAGCTGCACCTCCATGAATCATCAAGCATAGATACAGGTGCAGACCTTGTTGGCTGCGCTACAGCACTTGATGACTTGGATTTATTAAACAATTCCACATTTTATTCTACTAAAGTTGCAGTTGGAGGGGGTTTGGCAAATTTTTCCCACGGTGCTGTCCCCAACCCAACAAACGCGATTTTGGAAATTTTTAAACTGTTTAAAATTCCGATAAAAGGGGGACCAATTGAAGCCGAGTTGACAACACCCACAGGGGCATCAATGCTTGCGAATTTAAATCCCAAAAAGATAACAAACTATCCAGAGTTTATTCCCGAAAAAATAGGGTATGGAACAGGAACCAAAGAATTTAGCGGAATTCCAAACATACTGAGGGTTTCAATAGGCAAACCCGATTTTTTTGGCGACATTCAATCAGATACAGTAACAGTGCTTGAAACAAACATTGATGATGTGAACGGCGAGATAATAGGTAACCTAGTAGAAAAACTATCATCAAATGATACAGATGGAGTAAAAGATGTAACGGTTATTAGCGGTATATCAAAAAAGAACCGACCCACCTATATACTAAAGGTGATTTGCTCTGATGAAAATGAGAAAAATATTGCAGAAACCATCTTTGAAGAATCCGGAACTTTAGGCATAAGGAAAACAAAGACTGAGCGATACATCTTGGGCAGATTCAATCTTTTGGTTCCCATAGAAATAGAAAAGCAAAGTTTTGTCATAAACGTAAAAATTTCGAAAAACTCTAATGGTGAGATAACAAACATAAAACCAGAGTATGAAGACATAAAGAGAATTTCCCATAGGATAAACTATCCGTTAAGAAAAACAATCGAGGTTGTCAATAATTTAATATTTCAAAGAAATCTATATGACATATAACATAGTTTTGAAATCAAAAAAAGATAGAACAGAAGAGGTAGAAGGAGAGGAAAACACAGAATTAAATGGAGAGGAAAAAAAGAAGCATTTGCAAGAAGAAGTAGAGGGAGAAGGAGAATATCAGCACCCCAACAAAATCAATGATGCTCTGAAGGTTAAATATGCAAGTTTAGTTGAATGGTTTAAACTCAAAAACGATAAAGTTTTGGTTGCGTTGTCAGGTGGTGTCGATAGTGCCGTAGTCGCACTTGTCGCAAAAAATGCCCTGGGAAAGCAGAATGTTTTGGCAATAACAGCAAACTATCAAACGCTATCAGGTGAGGAATTAAGCACAGCAGTGGAGGTAGCAAAAGAATTGGGCATAAGTCACAGAATAATAAAATACAATGAACTGGAAAACCAGGATTTTGTAAAAAACGATAGCTCAAGATGTTTTCATTGCAGAAACGAGCTGGCAGATAACCTAATCACATTGGCCAGTCAAGAGGGCTTTAAACTAATAGTTGATGGAAGCAACAAAGACGATTTAAATGACTATAGACCAGGAATGGTAGCGTTGCATCAGAAAGGGATCAAAAGCCCACTGATAGAAACAGGTTTTAACAAAAAGGACATTCGAAACCTGGCAAAAGCTAACAAATTATCCATATACGACAAACCCTCCAATGCTTGTCTCGCATCAAGGATTTCTAAAAACATCCAAATAACGCCTGAAAAGTTAAAAAGGATTGAAAGCTGCGAATCAATAATAAAAAAGGTTTTTGATGTCAAACAGGTCAGGGTTAGGGATCATGGCGATTTAGCCAGAATAGAAGTGGAAAAAGAAGAAATAATAAAATTATTTGACATTGAAAAACTAAACGAAATAGAGTTACCTTTTAAGGTAAATGGATTTAAATATGTTACAATAGACATAGGAGGCTATAAGAAGAGCGGACTGGCTGCATCAGACAAAGACAATGAAAAGTATGTCCAGTTAAAAAAAATAACAAGCAGCAGCAGCAGCAGCATCAAGTCAAATCAACCATGTCAATAAACAACAGCAAAATCAATAATTTCATATATTTGGACAATGCAGCGTCAACGCCAATCGATAAAGAGGTAATTGACGAGATGCTGCCGTATATGACTTGTAATTACGGCAATCCATCTTCGCTTCACAAATTGGGCAGGTACTCAAGGCAAGGTATTTTAAGTTCCCGTCTCAAAGTATCCAAACTGATAGGCTGCAACATTTCTGAAGTCCATTTCACATCCGGAGGAACCGAATCCAACAATCTAGCACTGACGGGTTGTGCAAAACTGATAAAAAAAACAAATCACTCATGCAATCAAATTATAGTATCTGAAATAGAACATGACTCCATATTAGAAACAGTCTCGAATATAGGAAAAGAAATGAAATTCAATGTTGATTTTGTTCCCGTTGATAAAGACGGCCTGGCCAATGAAGAAAGGTTCAAGGAGCTGATCTCTTCAGAAACAGGGTTGATAAGCATCATGTTGGTCAATAATGAGATAGGAACTATTCAGCCAATAAAAAAACTTTCAGAGATTGCAAAAAGCAAAAACAAAAAGATAATCTTTCACACAGATGCGATTCAGGCATTAGGCAAAATTCCAATAAATGTCAAGGACTTGGGTATAGACTTGTTATCGATTTCATCACACAAGATCAATGGGCCAAAAGGAGCTGGGGCCCTGTATGTAAAAAGGGGGTTAAATCTTGAGCCCATACTATTTGGTGGTGGTCAGGAAAACAGGTTAAGATCTGGAACTGAAAATGTGCAATCAATAGTGGGATTTGGAAAAGCATGTGAGGTGGCAACAACAAAACTAGAGGCAAATGAAAACAGAATAAAAGAGATTCAAAGATACACAATAAAAAGAATAACCAACGAAATACCATATTCGAAATTGAATGGCTCAAAAAAACAAAGGGTTCCAAATAATATCAATTTTTCATTTCAGGGCATAAATGGTGAAGACCTGTTAATCAAGTTGGACGAAAACGAAATAGCTCTGTCAACTGGTTCGGCATGTTCTTCAAACAAAAAGCAAAAAGCCTCACATGTGTTAAAGGCAATGGGTCTTTCCCATCAGGAGGTAACAGGCTCCATAAGGCTATCATTGGGGTACCAGAATACGAGAGAAGAGTTGGATACAACAATAACAAAACTCAAAGAAATAATATCAGAGTTACGAAGGTTAAATGAATTTGAATTTGAAAGCAAACAAAATAACAAAACAACAAAATAACAACATCAGAATGACAGGTTTTGAAACGAACTGAATAACAACAGTAATGATAATGATAAAATCATTCTATAGCACTTGTTGCGTAAGGACATCATTTACGGTCCTTCTGCCACTGTTGCGGCCATTGCCATTGTTTATTTAATCACAATATCATCAGTAATGCAACACATATTGAAAATAAAAATAATTGGTTTCTGTTTTTATAGTAATACAATACCATGGATTCAATGCAATAGAAAGACTTTTTTTACATCCAAGGTACATCACAATCAGTAATGACTTCATTGGTAGAAAATAACAATAACAACAATAACAATAACAATAGTAGTGGCAAGCTGCAAACAGGGGATAATGCTCCAGATTTTGAATTACTAGACACAAACCAAGAATTTCACAAATTATCAAACTACAAGGATAATCAGACCATTTTAGCGTTTTTTCCAGCGGCTGGTTCTCCTGTGTGCACAACAGAGATGTGTAATTTTAGGGACTCTTTAAACGGGCTGCAACAGAAGAATGTAAAAATTCTGGGAATTTCTGTTGATAGTCCTTTTGCAAACAAAGTTTTTGCAGAG
>JADDOQ010000063.1:4375-11518 GCA_016782315.1 Nitrososphaeraceae archaeon
CAATATTAAGTGATTACAATAGGGAAACTATTGAAAAATATGATGTGGTAATGCCAAGCCTGGGCAAATTAAAAGACTACAAGGCGGCTAAAAGATCCATATTCATTGTAGATAATAATCAAAAAATAAAATATAGATGGGTATCAGATAATCCAATGGTAGAGCCAGACTATGAGGAAATAAGAAAAAATATTTCAGCATAGTTAGTAGCATCTGACGCTTTTTTTACAACTACAGCCATACACCCAATAAGAGCCTCTACATATGCGAAAATAACCACAAAACACTCCATGCAGAAAATATAATTTTAACTGCATAGAATGCTTAATATGTCATTTAAAAACAATTTCAAGGATCACTCATCTTTAAATACGAAACCTATCCAGTAGCGAAAAACTTAAATATTCTTATTGTGTAATTTTGTCAATGCCACACAATTCCACAATCATAATTTGCAAAGATGCACCGATTGGGTCAGCAGTAATTACGAGAATAAAGAATACGAAAGAGCAAATTAAAAGTTGTGTGGATTGCAAAGGTTACAGAACAAAAAAAACCATAATTCAATTTAACGAGAGAGGATTTGATTGTGGATGACAAGCAATGATTCATCACCGCTTACCTCGGGCCAAAATAGTAAAGGCAATCATAATAAGAGTGACAATTTCCACAGCAGTTTAGATAACGAACAAATAACATTCATCAACTATACCCACAGTTATTGTGTATGCATTATCGACATAGTTAATTCCACAGAGAATACATCCCAGATAATGGGTTCGGAACAAATTCGAAAGTATTATTCCATATTCCTCAATACAATGGCGTCAATAATCAAAAACTACAATGGAAAGGTAATTAAAAATGCAGGAGATTGTTTAATCTATTATTTTCCTAAAACGGTAAATTCCACCAATGTGTTATCTTTTCAGGATGTCCTTGACTGCGGTTTAGCAATGATTGAAGCAAATCACATTTTAAATTCAAATCTGGATAAAAACAGTTTGCCACCCATCAACTACAGAATCAGCGGTAATTATGGAAAAGTGGAACTAGCCATATCAACCAATTCAAATAATGTTGATTTATTTGGACCTACTGTTAACATCTGCTCCAAAATAAATCATCTGGCATCATCAAATGAAATGGTTATCCATAAGGACCTCTACGATGTTATAAAAAAAACATCATATTATAATGACTATGGCTTTACGGAAATAAGCCATGGCAACGATAAGTATTGCGTCTACCCTGGTTTAATTTATTCTGTTCAGAAAATTTACAATATAGATGAGCAGGCAGAGATCGATGAAAAAAGAAGACTAATACATGAGGAGATACAGCAAAATAAAAACAACAAATCCAACTCCTCTTTTAACATTTTGTTAATAGACGATGATGAGGATATTCTTTTTACATTTGTAACCATTATTGAGAGTGCAGGCTATCATGTAACCTCCTTTTCAGACCCATACCAAGCATTGAGTCATTTTTCACAAATGGATCCTTATCATTATGATTTAGTAATAATGGACATACGCATGCCAGGATTGAATGGGATTCAACTATACTCAAAATTCAAAGTCATGAACCCCGATCTCAAAGTTTTTATTCTATCCGCTCTGGACGCCATAGATGAATTGTTAAGCATTTTTCCAGAGATAAAAGGCAGCGATATTTTGAGGAAGCCAATTGAACCTCACGATCTCCTTGCAAAGGTAAAAATTGTATCACGTTTATGAGAACCCAAGATCCACCCATTGCACCTCACATCACAACATTTAACTTCCGGGTCCATTTGATATAACTTGCAAAAAGAATAAAGATGACTCTACCATAGCGAATGACTTTTGATGATACATGATTTTGCACTTACACATATGCCTTAAAACACAACAAACAACAAATTTATGACAACTGTATTCCCAATTACAAACTCATGATATACACAGATACACCATCTTTTTTATAATCTTCTGAGAAACAAGAAATGTATACATCAATTTCAGACATTTAAGACATTTAAGAAACAACACCCCCCCCTATTTTTACATGATATTGCTTTGTTTCACAGTATTGGGTTATGCCAATAAATCAAATCATCTCTCAAAGAATATATCAAGTTCGCCTTTGACTAATTTGGATCCTGCAAGTTTCATCCCAATAGTAGCTGCAGGCAATGGTATCACATTGATAATATAGCCTGTAGGTCCCCTTACCTTAATTGATATTTGATCCCCATAGCGGATTATCTCAAAACTATCCTTATCGGTGAACGGTACTTTTAGCTTCATCCTCAATCCGGAGCCTTCCCGTATGAACTCAAATACCTTACCGTTGTAAAATACATTTGACGGATCGTTGTTTTCAAAAATCAATTTAGAGTTTTCCCTTAGCATATCTATGCCCCGCAGTTCCCTATCATACAATTTTGCCTCCCTTATAGGCAAAGGATAAAAATTAGACTTTGCTTCTTCAACTTTGCTATTCTGAAATACAGACCATTTTGCAAAATAACTGTCAGGACTTCCCTTTGGCATTATCTTATTTATGATAACAAGATCAACATTAATGCCATATAGGTTGGCAGACATCAAGGCCCTTTTTGCATTCTCAATGCTAAATGTGTCTGGATTGGCAACCAATCTTAAGCTTGTAACAGAAGAATCGGTTATCAATCCTGATAGGGATTCGAGCCTGCCAAGTAAATCAAGTTCGTTCTGCAAAACATTTGCAGGAGGCAAAGTGGAGGAAGAGGGTGAAAACCCAGAAAAGGGCTGAAACATTTTTGCAAACCCACTGAACACCCCGGTAAACCCTGTTAATTTTTTTCCGATACTTCCAGCTAACTTTGGAAAGTAAAGATAACGCAACGCCTCACCTGATGCTGGCATGTCCAACACAACTGCATCATAATCGCCATGATTCATGGCTTCCTCAACTTTAAGCAATGAGAATAACTGCGTCATTCCGGGCAGCATGGCGATCTCGTAAGAGAGTGTTTCGTCCACACCTTTTGTGAAAAATACAGAGGCAATATAGGTCAAAATAGAATTAAAATGCTTGTTAATCTCCGTTACCGGATCCACCTGAAGAGCAAACAGATTATCAATTATTTTTGTTGGTTCATTCCCAATGTAATCAGTCATAAAAGCATCACTCAACGTATGAGCGGGATCTGAAGACAATATCAAAGTCCTGTAACCACTATCTGCAAGGTTAACGGCTGTAGAACAAGAATTCACAGTCTTGCCTGTTCCTCCCTTCCCAGTATAAATAATTATTCTCAACATTTAAGACATAGCAAAAGACATTAAAATGTGTGACAGTCTTAGGATGGACAAACAAAGACATCCTAATACATAAAATACAAACATTATTTGATCCTAAGGCCCCGATTTTTAGAACAGTCTTATTTTGGTTTTATTTTTCCCCTTTTTCCCCTTTTTCTTTCTCCCCATTGCCTCCTGCTTTGCTATCATAATTTACAAAGATAAGCACAGGTGAGGATGGTGTCGGCTTTACTTTGCTGTGGGTGTGTGCATTTAGGTAATGATCCATTAGCCCCATAAGATAGGAGATTTTACTGTTTATGTGGTTGGTAAGGGAAATTGCGAGTTCGCAGTAGGCCAAGAGATCTTGCCTTTGCTTGTCTGAATCGCCAATCTCCTGTTTTATCTTCCCAAGTTTTTCTGACTGCTCTTTAATTGCGATTTTGAGGCTGCCATACCTTTTCAGCTCACCTGTTAGCGATCTCCAAAACAATCTTTCACCAGGTCCATTGCCCTTATCTTGTTTGTTGTCTTTGACACCAGAATCAACATCGAGAGGAAATTGGTTATTTTTTTTGTACTCTTGAGCCAAGTGGTTTATTCCAATAATGTCCTGTTCACTAACTCCGTTTTGAAAAAGGTTATGCAGAGCCGGTCCTAAAAATGGGAAGGCCTGTAGTACCAGCTGATTGTGGTATATCTGGTTGTTTAGTGATTCAAGTTCCATTCTTTTTGAGTTTGCCTTTTCCTCAAATCCGATTTTCCTGTCGTACTGTTCCTCCACATCCTTTAGGAACTTTGGCACAGCTTGCTCCCTTGGGATGCTGTTGGCCTCTGCGATTTCTGAAATTGTGAGCCACAATTGCTTCAGCTCATTCATTCCAAACCCCATTGGCTTTAGCTCAGACAAAGCATACAGGGTTTGCCTGTGCATGTCCACTTGGGACTGAAGTGATAAAACTAAATTATTTAAGTCTGTAACATGGTTTTGAAGTGTTTGGAGTTTATCCTCGTTTGTTTTTATTTCCTGCGTAATTGATAGTGCTTGCAGATATTCACTCATTATTTTAGAGGCGTCATAGCCATGATGTCTAAAATCGTTAACCACCTTGGTAAAGCTTTGGATATCCTCCTCTATTTTAATTTCATAGTTAAACCAAAGTTCTTTTTTTAATTTGTCATACCAATCAAGATAGGACATTACAGACTTTTCTTTTTGGGAGATTTCGTTAAGGTTATCCCTTGTCTGCCCTATTTGTAGCTCAAGGCCATCTATTTCTTTTATTAAGCCGGATCTGTATACTTCAAGCTCGTTGCATTCTTTTTTCTTTTGGGCGATGGTGTTGGAAACTTGGGAGAAAAACGGAATTTTGACTTCGGGAGGCGATGATGATGATTGGAAGTAGGGGTCTTGATGACCTGTTTGTGGATCTGAATCGGTTTTATATGAATTTGGAATGGAACCTGAGATATTATTTGGTGACACTTCCATAGGTGTTTGCTGGTCGTAGTTTTTTTCGGTGGAATGGTGATTTCGGCAATCAAGCAAATCCTTAATCCACAAAGGCACAATGGTGGGTTGAATCCCTAAACTAGTGCAGTTTTGGTACACTGTCTCCAGAAAAGAGGAAATCTCATTGGTGGCATCATCATCATCCTCTCCAATGCCAAGGTTTTTCATTAGCTGTAGCATCCTAAAGCCTTGTGCGCATTGTTTGATGGAGATGCCGAATTTCCTAACCATAACCACAAAGTCCCGCACCTCGTCAATATTTGGCATTCCCATTTTGTCTTTCCAATTGCCTACCAGATAATGCACCTTGCCTTTTGATATGCCGGTTTCATTGGCTATTTGGTTCAGTGTTTTTCCCTTTAGGTATTCCTGTACTACTATTGAGGCGTGGCTGGTTGACATGCTTGATTCAATCATGGTATATGTTATCTATTGAAACAGAAGGTTTAAAAGGTATTTGAATTTTGGTCATTTTGGTCAATTGGTTGGTCAACTTGGTCATTTTGGTCAATAACATGGGTTAGTTAATTGTATATCGAATATGGAATAGATATGGATAGATTTAAAGCACCTTTAGGATAGATAACCATTCGTTTCCAAGAACCAAAACTTCAATAAGTAAAGATATGGTTAAATCTTGATTTTAAATGATACTAAATACAACTATATCAAAATATTGGAAACAAATAATGTGCATAATGATGATCCACCAATTAATTATAACAAAGTAGTTGTAATAGGACTTGGGTAACTGGGTCTTCCTGTTGCCAAATATGTCAAGGAAAAGGGCTTTGACGCTTATGGATATGATATCAACGAAAAGGCAATGGATATGGCACAAACCAATTATGGCATCAAAAAAGCCATCAATTTTGGCGATTTTGACGTTCTCATTATTTGTGTGTCGACACACAGGCCAGATAACATGTTTTCCCCACAAATAGATAGTTTGTTGTCTGTCATGGAGAAAATATCAAGGGAAGCCAAGACAGGGGCATTAATATCAATTGAAAGCACAATTCCAAAAGGCACCTCAAAGAAAGTGTTTGAAAAGGTCGACCACAGGCTCAACGTGGTGCATGCCACGCACAGGTGGTATGCCCTTGAGGAAAACATCCATGGAGTCAACCAATTGCGCATAATAGGTGGTGTAAGCAGCTGTTGCCTGCAGCATGGCCTGAACTTTTATGATGGAAATGAAATCGGCCTTAGCGGCGGCAATGACAGCAACAATCCAAAAAAAGTTTCATTAACCTCCACGTCATCATCATCATCCTCAATAAAAGTAGACATGCATTCACTACAGATACCAATGCATCCGGTATCATCAATAGAGGTAGCCGAACTGACAAAAATAATCGAGAATGCCCACAGATACCTGCAAATCGCATTTGCGGAGGAACTGTATCTCTATTGCAGGCAAACAACATCAGCTTTACCGAATTGCGACATTACCTAAATAGCAAATGGAATGTTGAGGTATTGGAGCCCAGGGACGGAATAGGCGGACACTGCTTACCCAAGGATACAAAAATGTTTGTGAACTCATCGAATACAATAAAAAGCAAAATACTTCAAGCGGCAAAGAAATAGATGCGGATTACAGGGAATATATCAAAAATAGATAGCCTCTCGTTTAAGTATGGATGCTAACACAAAATAGCTAAGAGTCAACAACCATAATTCACTATCTTTTTTCATGAGTATTAGATGTAAACTATAAAAACAGAAAACTCACATCTCGGCAGAAAAGCAAAGGTTAAATTCCCCTTCCTTAATGAACAATTATTTCAAATGCACAGACTTTAACATGCCATTGAGAAAGAACATCTTTTCATATAAACCCGTATGTGCAAGTAGCGAGTTCAAATTCCCAACCATTCTATTTTTAATGGTAAGTATGATATGTGAGTCCGTGATTTAGGGTATGGATTCGAGTCTCCATTCTATAGACCTAGGATATAAACAAGAAAATTCATAATAGATGTTTTAGCTAGATCTACTTTCTTTAATTATTATGATTTAATTGCTATATACAGACAAATAAAGAATAAAGAATAAAGAATAAAGAATAAAGAATATACCATTATTGGGCTCTGTTCATTTAAGCTTCAATTCTTTGTTATGAAAATCCGCGAAAAGATTCAGCCAATTAATCACGTGCTTTAGTTTACATTTCTTCCTTTTGCATGGAAAATAGTCATCGAAGCACTCAGTTCTGTCCTTTATGTACTGCATTGTACGTTCAATGATGCTTTTCTCATAAGAGGAATGTAGATGATGCTCCACCATCAGGAATCTGTATGCTTGCGTATACCATGTTCCACCGTCAGTCGAGACATGGTGTTCCCCATGTTC
>JADDOQ010000215.1 GCA_016782315.1 Nitrososphaeraceae archaeon
CAAATCAAAAGAACCAGACATTGTGGGATTGGAGGGCAAAAAATCCGACAGCCCTGTTTTTATCAATAATCTTCAAAAGGATTTCGCAGACGATATAAAATGTGAGAGGAATCCAACGATAAAGCTAAAACAAGCATACAGAAATTTGGAAAAGGGACAAGTACCTTCTGAACAACTTGCAATTCACCATACCTTAAGAAGAAATCCTAATGAATATTCTCTTAATGCTTATCAAAGAATTGTAGGAAATCAACAAAACGCAAAGGAGGGGGATACCATAAATTACTACAAATCAAACACCCCCGGAAAAGCTCACTCAAATCCCGCTTTCATTGATTGGGGAATATATCAGGAGATGTTGAAATCCACTTTTGAAAAGCAGTTGAAAGTGTTAGGTTATGATTTCTCGAAAGATGTTAAAGGTGTTATATCTCTAGATGATTTTTGGTAATGATTAAAAAAGAAAAGGAAATAGAAAGAATAGACAAAGTAAAAAAAGGCATTGAATTCATCTTGTCTCATTTTAAAGAGAGACAACCGTTATTCCCAAGGAAAATGGCTAGTGGTTTTAGTGATGGGCGACAGTTTACCGTTTATAATGAGGAGCAGATACTGAACGAATGCATTAGAGCAAATTTCATGGATTGCAGAATCAATGCATATCCTGTTTTAGCGGATTCTACAATTCCAATACGGGCGCCAAATCTCCTTTTTATTGATCTTGATTTATGCAAAGATTTACCCTATGAGGAAGCGCTAAAGAAACTTGACAGATCAAAGAACAAAACCATCAAGACAATAAATGAAAAATTGGAGGGCTGTATTTCTACTGTACTATGGACTGGTAATGGATATCATATTTATGTTGCCTTGGAAACAAGGCCGTTGGAACTAATCAAAGAGTTAAAAGAACTATCAGGTGAGCCTTCAAAAGAATTCCTAAGGTTTGGAGAGTGTTTATTTTCCAACAACAAATCTGATCCAAAGCATAACCCGTCATTTCAATCTCTTTTGCTTAGAATTCCTTTTACGTTTAATTCAAAATGCATTAATCAGGGTAAAGATCCCGAAGTAAAAGTAATCCAAAGGTTTGAACTGTCAAAGATTCCACAAATCAATACACCATTGCTTAGAGAGTTTAGATTATATCTTGCTGACAAAGACCTTGAAAGCAAGAGGCAAGCCCTTAAAAGACAATGCCAAATAAACAGTCAACAATTTGCAGTAGGATCAATAGGGCCCTTATACCAATGGATTGAAACTCTGCTAAAAACACCGTTAAAAGATAATAGAAAATATTGCTTATGGAAAATATTCATACCCTATCTTAAAAACGTAAAAAAATTAACGGATGATGAGGTTATTGCAGTATTGATGGAATGGCTTAATGTATGCAATGATTTAAGAAAATTAGATTTTGAACCTTCGAAAAGGATTAAAGCAAACATAAAACATGTTAATGGATATTCACCATTAAGTAAAACCAAATTAAAAGAAGAAAATATCGAGATATATGATTCTGTAATAGGAAAAAATAATCTGATTGGGAACTTTTGATATCGTATGATCAGTCATGAATATTCTATGACTGTTCTTTCCTTATGAAAAAGACAATTACAAATTGAATAATGTAATAGTTTAACTAAAACTGTTTGTAGATATGTACAATAAAGAAGTAATGAGGATTGCTACCTAAACGAATGGAACATATTCAATATGGAAAATAATAAAAGTCAGTTACTCATCCTAGTTGCATGAGTAAAAGTAATTGAAATACTGTATTAACATTTATGCAAAAATAGAGAATCGGCTATTTTGGTTATCTTATTTGCATATGTTGACTTGTGAGGCGATATTTTCATGAGATATAAATCTACATTTACAATTATGGTAGTTGCTACGCTTCTCGTTAGTATTGTACCTGTTTATTCAAGCGGCAACCAAAATAACACGGGCATAGAAGAAGAGGACCCTACGTCGATCAATAATTTAACAAAGTCATACGCGGAACAAATTAATTTATTCTGTAAAAATGATATGCATTGTCCTGTTATGGCCTTAGATAATCTCGATGAAACAATGAGCCGTCAGACTGTATTAGGAACTTTTTCTGACCTTGTGGCGTTATACGATAAAACGGGTTACGACTGCCATCATAAAGCCCATCACCTTGGTGTGTGGTTGTATGGTTATGCGACAAATCTAAAAGAGGCACTAAGTTACGCCACTCTATTGTGTGGGGGCGCAATCCTTCATGGAATCTTTCAGAACTATTTTATGACAGAACATGATGTTCGCAATGTAGATAAAGATCAGATCAAAATTACAGATCTATGTCCTATAAGCCAAGATAATATCAAATGGTTACATGAACGTGATTGTATCCATGGAATAGGACACGGTTTGGTCATATTATACAATTACAACACTACGGCCGCAGTTGATCGTTGTAATCAATTCGCCCCGCAATGGGCTCAGAGTGCATGCTCAAGAGGAATATTTATGGAAAATAATATTAGATTTATTGAAACAGGAGAGAGCAATTTTGATAAAAATGACATTTATTTTCCATGTAACAGAACAGTCGAAAAATTCGCACCTCAATGCTACTATTACCATCCTATGTACTTGTTGGAAAGAAATGACTACAACTATACAGAGACATTTTCCCAATGTGATAATATATCTCCGAGTGAATTTGCCAAGTACTGCTACCAAGGTGTAGGTAGAAAGTTATCATCTCTTGTATATACAAACACAGAACAGGCAATTGCAGGTTGTTATCTTGGAAGTCAATCAAAATATCATAATGATTGCTGGATAGGAACGCTTAGGTCAGCATTAAAAGCAGATGCAAAACCAGATATCGGATTTAAGTTCTGCAATCTTTCAAGCCCCGATTTTAAAGCGGGTTGTTATGAAATTGTAGGAATGTGGATAAAGATGTTTTATCCTAACAAACAAGAATGGGAAAGAGAGTGTGCTAAGGCATCAGATATTGATTATGTTAACAATTGTATAAATGCGACTCCTGAGGCTCTTACATCTATTACCGCGTTTGAACCTATATAATTAATGATAAACTGTTGTAGAGAAGTTTGAATATATCATCTGGCTATGGTATGAGACTAACCTCAGCTTATTGTAAGTGACTAGGCTACTTATAAAAATCACCTAATTGAGGATTAATCAAATAGTATTAAAAACGATTAAGTATGTTCATATAGC
>JADDOQ010000064.1:0-4713 GCA_016782315.1 Nitrososphaeraceae archaeon
CAACACCCCAACTGTGTCTATTCCGGTGTTGGCTGAATTAGCGACAGGGCTTTGTATGTTACCTACAGTTATTGCCCCCCTCATCGTAACACCGGGGTCGCCCTCTGCCTCATAATTGTATGTTCCCGTGCTGTTGAAAGTGATTGTTTTTGACACCTGCATGTCAGTTATTTCCCCTGTACTAAACAATATTGAACCCCCATTTGCATTTGAAACATTTACTGTGCGCTCATGGCCAACATCACCATTAAACCATGCTACCGTTGTTCCAGAATTGATGACGGCGGTTTCGGGTACAAACTGCTGCTCTAGGAACCTAGCCTCATCATCTTCGTTTGCACCATGATGTCCCTCGTTAGGAATAAGTATCACGAGGTTCTCTACATTGTTTCCCAAAACCATTGTTTTTGTATTGAAAAGGTTTTCCGCATTGATGTTTGGTTGGTTGTTAGCGATACCACTGCTGGGTACTTGAGCAAATACTGCATTTGAACTTGATGCGAGATGTAAAAATGACGCCATTACTGTGAGGATAGTAAAAACCACTATTATTTTGCCAAAATTTCTATTGTCCATTATTCTAAATTTATAGAACAAACGATATATGCATAGATGGATAATATGACAAATTTTTGAATAGTACTTGAAAACAAATTATTTAGCGTAATTATTCCTTGCTATGGGTATTAAACACCAGATACAGATTTTATATTTGCCATATCACCCATATTACATTATAGTTACAGCAAATCATTATATTGGTTTAATTTATCTTGAGGAGGTGACAAAACACACCGACCAAATAACTCATTTGTGATGACCACCCTTTCATCAAATACATCAAACATTGAGTCATTTACTGGATTTTTATCGGAATAGCATAATTTTGTTGAAACGCCTGCGTCTTTTGCGGCCTGAATGGCATAAATGAAATCGCTATCAGCTGCAAGCAGAATGGCCTTGTCAATTTGTTTGCTCCAGCTCATTTTTACCAAATCAACTGCCAACATTACGTCTATGCCCTTTTGAACATATTCTGCGGATAATCCGTTTTGTATTTTTTGAAACCTGCCTAAACGTACTTCAAACTTAGAGAGTTTTACCAGGCTTTTTACAAATTTCTCTGCGTTTTTGTATCTGGAACTCTCCTCAACTGATGGCGATGGGCTTTGAAACGGCATACAGTAATAATAATATGTCCGTAGCCTATCATCACTTGCGTCACATAGCAATTCAGAGAAGGTAAGAAAATCTATTTTAGGCTGTCCAAAACTTTTAGAAATCTTTGCTAAATACCCCCCATCAATGAAAAGAACAGTTTTATACATTGTTTGTAAAATTGATAGCTTCAATAAAAAGCAAGAAGACACATGTTATCTTTTGTCATTAACTCAAAAAAGAAAATAATCGGTGTTTTTTCTTCATGAATATTTACATCGCGAAGAAATAGAAAAAATAGGTGTTGTGTTGTTTTACTTATTGTTTTGTTGATGCTGTTGTTGTTGTTGTGTTAGAGTATGTAGTTTTGTTGGTAGAATCATTGTTGTTTTGGCTGTTTTGGCTGTTTTGGTTGTTGTTTGAATTGGATTCTACTAATTGTCTGGAGTTTTGCTCAAAGGTTTTTGCTGCGTTTACGTTGAGGTTTGATAGGTGTTTTGAGTTGTCTCGTGCTTGCTGTAGTGTTGATTTCCATGAGTCAAGGTTTGAGAAGATGATGTTGTTTGTTAGTCTTATTGCAGAAACTGCGTTGTCTGCAATGTTGCTGACAAATTTGGTGTATGCCTGGGTCATGGAATTTGGAGAGGTAAAGTTTGTAATAAGGCCATTAAAGCTTTCACTGTATGGTCTCCATGCTGATTGAAGGGAGTTGATCACTGCTTTTTGAGACTCAATATACTCCTCTGATATCTCTTTGGCTGTTTGCAATGATTGCTCTTGGTAACTGTTAACAATGTTGTTGTAACGTGGGATTTGGTTTCTTGACTCGTCTATTGACCTGTTGATGTTGTCCTTGGTTTGGTCAAGTGATCTGTTTATTGATTCGTTGATATCGTTGTTGTTTTGGTTGTTGCTGTTTTGGTTGCTGTTTGTGGAATTTGTTGTTGAATTGTCAGTTTTAGTTGTCATCACTATCTATTAGCTAAACTACTATATAAACCTAGGTATTATAAGGAATTTAAAGCCGTTTAAAACCATAGAAAAAAATTGTGCGCAGCATTGCATATCGGAGTGGCAAATTGAGCATATCTACTGTTTATGATCTCATAGCAAACACTATGCCAAATATTGACAAGTAGGAGATTTATAAAACCCATTCTCCATGAGGATGTTAATTTTTATTTCAGCAATCAATCTGTCAAATAATCAATATCTTTCTTAAAAAGTGATGTAGTCACCTATATCGCTTTAGAGGAAAAATCAAACTGAATCCAGTCTAGCTATTGCCATATCTACATACTCTTTGTCAATTTCAAACCCAACAAAAGAAACCCCTAGTTTGGCCGACGCAACCGCAGTCGATCCAATGCCTAGGAAGGGATCCATAACCACCATTTTTTCTTTTAATCCGTGCAGGTTTATGCACATTTCAGGCAACTTTATCGGAAATGTAGCAGGGTGTGGTCTTTCTTTTCTCATTTGAATTGTGTCATAAGGAATGAACCAGGTGTTGCCCCTATCCCTCTTGTCCTGGTTTGCTTGTTTCCAACGCCTAATATTAGATTTATCTTGATATGGAACCCCAACAGACAGTTTATCGAGAATTGAACTACCATTTTTGGTAAAATGAAATATATATTCATGGCAATCGTTTAAAAACCGGTTACTAACAATTGGTTTAAAATGGCCTACAGCCACGTCATCGACAATGTTTGGGTATTTGCCTACATCCTGTTTATTGATAGCGATAGATTTTATCCAATGGATAACGTTTTGCAATATGAAATCTTTTCTGAGAACATTTGCCACATCCCAGGCGACCCAGGGGTTTTTAGGCTTATTCCCCATATTCAAAAACAGTGAGCCGTCATCTTTAAGTACAGTTTTAATCAAGCGCCCTACCTTCTTTAACCAATCAAGGTATTTGTCCTGTGGCATTTCATCGTTATACCCATTATAATTAATCCCCATGTTATATGGCGGAGAGGTTACTACAACATCTATTGAATCCTGTTTAACATTTTCTCTCATGCCCCTTAAGCAATCTTTGTGAAAGATTTCTATGGTAGAGCCATTCTCTCTTGTGATTGTTTTATAAGGTGATTTAGAAGAAGGCTCTTGAACTGTCAATATGTTATACTGTTTGTTACACACATATACAATTAAGTCGTTTTGAAAATTAGTTGTATAAACATTTAGTTAAAAGTATCATGCAATAAAATAATAGTTACTACTGCCAATAAAAAACGGATTTATATTGTATATAGTTAATATAAAAACATATCAAGCTTTCAGGTTTTACAGAAGTTCCAGTAATAATCTGACCAAAGTCAATGTAATACAAGATATGGAAAATAATTTATATATTTACCCCATCCCCCCTTCCTTTTCCAAATTATACAATATCTAAGGATGTCATCATTAAAATTATTGTTACGATAGTCCAAAAATGACAAACATTAATGATAATAACAATAACCGATTAGGTCAACTATTAAAAGAAGTAAGAACATCAATATGGACATGAGTTTAGAAAAGGTATCCTCATTTGCTCCCTTACCAATAAGGGTAATGGCAGGAATCGCATTTATAATTCACGGTTTACCAAAATTTGATAATATTCAAGGACCTCAAGGATTACTTGGATCAGTTGGTATGCCCCCTGAACTCGCTCTGCCTATAGCTTTGTTAGAGGTAATAGGAGGAATCGCATTGATCCTTGGCATATTTACAATAATAACTGCAATCCTGTTTGCAATTGAGATGGCTCTTGTAACTCTAATAATAAAATCAGGCAATGGATTTACAGGACCACAAGGTTTTGAATTCGAACTTTTGCTAATGTCTATTGCAATTAGCTTGTTATTGTCAGGACCTGGGCGAATATCAATAGAAAGAGACATATTGAAAAGAGAAATATTTCCAAAAGCAAGTTACAAACAAAAGCAAGTTAATTCAAAATAGCTTATCCCCATTTTTTAACAATTTAAAAACTACTATTAGGTTAACGCGTTTGACCACATTTACTATAGATTGTTAACAAAATCGATGACAAACAAAATTAATAATATTTTGCAAGATATCAAACATTTCCATAAACTCTTATTGATAATGCTAAGAATGAGTTAACCATGCCTATAGGTACAGAATTTCCAAAAAATCATAAAGTAATTGGAAAGGAGGCTTTAGGCAATCCTTCAAATAGAGCACATTTAAAAAATATCATTCAGTCACAAATCCTTTTTTTCGTTTTAAGGTGAACAGAATTCGCAAAATAAAAGTTAAAGAAACTATTCCAAGACCGCAACAACATCGTTTCTGGAGATGCTTTGGCCCTCCTTTACCTTTAGTTCCTTGATGACACCATCCCTAGGGGACTTTATTGCCACCTGCATTTTCATGGATTCCAAAACCACAATGTTATCGCCTTTCTTGACAGAATCACCTTTGCTTATTGAGACAGATATCACCCTGCCAGGAATTTGGCTTGAGATAGAATTTTGAGAGGAACCACCCCCACCCCGTCCTGCAGACTTCTCTATGATTTCGGCCAGC
>JADDOQ010000064.1:4798-8815 GCA_016782315.1 Nitrososphaeraceae archaeon
AGAACGAGTCATCAAAGATAAATTCAAGGATATTGCTTTTAAAGCTGATTATTTTAAGTTCATGCTTCTTGTCATCAATCTTTAAAACTAAATTATTATTCTTATCAAATTCAACAATTTCCCCATGGAAAATTGTTTTGATGTCTTCAACCTTAATCTCCATTAGTAAGCCACACCACCAAATTTCCAGTTGTTTGTATTTGTGTTATTTAGATTTTTTCTAGTAGCATTGACTGAAGAGGCAGAAGATGGAGAGGAGGACCCGCTGTTAATGTTGCTGCCTTTTATGTATTCAGAATAAAGCATAACGGCGGCTACTCCAGGCAGGATTTTTGTCTTGTCATTGAATTTGTTTTTTATTTCATCATTCATTTTGTCTATTATCGAAAACCGGTCAAGATAATCTGTGGAGAGGTCACCGTTGATGAAATGCTCCTCATTCATTATGGTCTTGTACAATGGAATGGTGGTATTTATCCCGTCAACTACAAATTCATCCAATGCATTGCGCATTCTCCTTCTTGACTCATCAAACGTAGAGCCCCAAGTTATCAGCTTGGCCACCAAGGAGTCATAGAATCCAGACACGGTGCATCCCGGATAAAGGTAAGTGTCCACCCTTACCCCAGGTCCATATGGCAAGTTGCAATACGGCACTTTTCCATTGGATGGAGCAAATTCATAAAGTGGATCCTCTGCATTTATTCTGCATTCTATAGCGCAACCGTTTAGCTTTAACTCTTCTTGTTTGAATGGTATTTCTTCCCCGTTTGCCACCGAGATTTGGAGTTTTACCAGATCTGTTCCAGTGACCAATTCCGTTACAGGGTGCTCAACCTGCAGCCTAGAGTTTACCTCTATAAAGTAAAAATTTCCATTAGGGTCACACAAAAATTCAGCGGTTCCAGCATTCAGGTAATCAACGGCTATGGCGGCTTTTTTTGCTATTTCCCCAACCTCGTCCCTTTTTTCCTTCGTCATTATCGGGGATGGCGACATCTCAATTAGCTTCTGATGCCTTCGCTGGATTGAGCACTCCCTTTCGAACAAATGCCTGGTGTTGCCACTTGAATCGCGTATTAGCTGAAATTCTATGTGTCTGATTTTCTCAAGAAACTTTTCCACAAAAAGTGCAGATTTGCCAAACGCGGCCTTTGATTCAGCAGACGCCATCTCAAACTCTTGCCTCAATTCTTGTTCATTATGGGCAAGCCTAATTCCTCTACCACCACCACCAAATGCGGATTTTAACAAAATGGGGTATTTTGCTTCTGCTGCAATTTTTACTGCCTCCTCCACATCTTTGACAACATCATCACTTCCTGGTACTGTGGGTACTTCCGCTTTTTTCATGATTTCCTTGCATTTCATCTTATCACCAGTTAATTCCATAGCGCGGCTTTTTGGGCCTATAAATATGATGTTGTTTTTTTCGCACAGTTCCACAAATTTTTCATTCTCAGATAGAAAACCATACCCAGGGTGAATTGCATCCACACCAGCTGAAACGGCAATTTCAATGATTTTGTTTATGTTCAGGTAGCTTTGAGAAGGGGAGGCAGGTCCAACGTGATATGTTTCATCTGACCTTTTGACATGTATTGAACTTGCGTCCTCATCTGAGAAGATGGATACGGATTTAATTTCCAACTCCCTGCACGCCCTTATCACACGCAAAGCAATTTCGCCCCTATTTGCGATTAATATACTGTTAATTCGTTTTGACAAATCAAATCAACCCTTATTTACCTATAGGTTAATGTTTCCATGTTTTTTCCATGGGCGGTTTTCCTTTTTACTAGATAGCACATTCAAAGCATTTATTATCATGGGACGTGTTTCCATGGGATCTATGACGAGGTCAATTGTCCCCCTTTCAGCAGCAATATAGGGATTCGCAAACTTGTTTCGATACTCTTTGGCAAGGTTTTTCTTAATTTCTGCCGCATCTGGGGAATTCTTTAGGTTTTTTCTGTGCATAATGGTGATTGCTGCTTCGGGTCCCAAAACAGCAATTTCAGCGGTTGGCCAAGCGTAGTTGACATCAGTGCCCAGGTTCTTGCTACCCATGGCAATATATGCGCCCCCATATGCCTTTCCTATAATGCAGGTTATTTTGGGAACTGTTGCCTCACAATAAGCAAACAACAATTTGCTCCCATGTCTTATGATCCCATTGTGTTCCTGATCGGCACCTGGCAAATATCCAGGCGTATCAACTAGTGTTATTATGGGTATATTAAATGAGTCGCAAAATCGAATAAACCTGGCTGCCTTGACCGAAGAATGAATGTCCAAAGCGCCAGCTAAAAGCAATGGTTGGTTTGCAATCAATCCCACAGATCTTCCGCCCATTCGGGCAAAACCTACAACTATGTTTTCTGCAAACAGCTCGTGTATTTCAAAAAACACGCCATCATCCACTATTTTGCTAATTACCTCTTTGATGTCATAAGGATGGTATGGGTTCTCAGGCAAAATGCTAACAAGTTTTTGATCAACTCGGTTAAAGTCATCTGTATTGTCTGTCACTAATGCAGGTTCCTCCCTGTTGTTTTGCGGTATGTATGATAATAGTGTTTTAATTTTGTCCATACAATCGATTTCATCTTTGGCTATAAGGTGTGCCACACCAGATTTTGTTGCATGTGTTTTTGCGCCCCCCAATTCATCAAATGATACATCTTGGCTTAGGACCTGTTTAACAACCTCAGGCCCTGTTACAAACATCTGCCCAACATTTTCAACCATTATAACAAAATCAGTCATAGCGGGAGAGTAAACTGCACCCCCAGCACAGGGACCTATACTAGCGGTTATCTGAGGCACAACACCTGATGCAAGAGCATTTTTTAGAAAAATGTCACCATAACTATCCAAGCTGGATACACCTTCCTGAATTCGAGCCCCTCCAGAATCCAAAATGCCAATAACAGGGCACCCAACTTTCATTGCAAGACTCATGACTTTGGACACTTTTTTTCCGGCCATTTCCCCCAATGATCCACCCAAAACGGTAAAATCATAAACATACACAAATACCTGCCTACCGTTGACAGTTCCAAAACCAGTTATAAGTCCATCTCCATAAAATTTTTTTAATTCAGGGTCATCACTTCTATGAGTCACAAACTTATCAAGTTCGTTGAAGGAGTTAGGATCCAGTAAGAGGTTTATTCTCTCGCGAGCTGTTAATTTGCCTTTAGAATGCTGGGAATCAATTTTATCTTCGCCACCACCAGCTTCAGCAGTTAATCTACGCTCATAAAATTGTTTTAGTTTTTCCTCATGCATATAATATATTTTTTATCCCGGACAGTATTTAATATAGACTTTGCGATAAACACCATATGGTTATTATCCATCACAATTAAAAATGAGAATACTGTTTAATAATTAAAATTCCTTTTATGTTTTATCATGTACTTCACGTAAGCCATTTCTACCACCCTGAGCTCGCCTAAAGTAACTCATGCTGTTATTATAATTATCATACATTGACACCAACGCCTCTATTTCCATTTTCACATAATCTATTTCAGCTTTTGAGGAGCCATCGTTATTTTGCATTTCTTGTAATTTACGTGATTTTTCTAACAGGGTTTTACTTACAATAAATTCATATTCACTTGACAAATAACTCAGTGTTTTGACAAATTGTAAGGCATTTAATCTTTTGTTTTATTTATTCTTTAGGTCAATGAATTAAACACCCATATAGCCCATCCATCCAAGACCTATAGCGCATTCATAAATTTCTTTTTGTAATTCTCATATACACCGTTGCTGGGGTTCTCAAGGCAATCATGGCAGTAAAGGACATCAGAATTGCTATTGGATCCTTCAGCCAATTTTAATAGCGATATGATCAAATCGTTATCAAAATCCACATTCTTGCTACAAATAAAGCACTTTGTGTTTTTCGCTCGTTTTCTGCTAAGAATGCTGCTGCTGCTGCTGCTGCCATAGTCGTTATTGTTGTTATTGTTGTTATTGTTGTTATTGTTGTTACCACCA
>JADDOQ010000064.1:8957-11410 GCA_016782315.1 Nitrososphaeraceae archaeon
GTTGTTACCACCATTGCCATTACTACTACTGTTAATGCCACCATATCGCTTTACGCGGTTGGCATTGTTCCCAGCATCACCATCTTTATTTTTTGGGCTAACAGTTTTGTTTGCAGTCTTATCCAAAGTCACTAAATCCGCATTATTTGAAGATGATTCCTTTTTGACGGAAAGAGGAAAAAGCAGGGAATCATAACAAGTTTCATGGAGAATTGACTTAGAACCCTTAGACCAATATCCATATTCTCCAGAATTTAATCTCTTTTTGCAATGCAAACAAACCCCACTGAATTTTATGGATATTTTTATCCAATCGCCTGTTGCAGATAAAATACCCTCTTTATCCATTATTAACAAATTAAAAGAGTGCAAAATAGATAAAAATATTGCTTCACCCAGTTGCCGGCATTACCTGTGGCATTAACACCACCACAGACAGTATAGCACCGTTCACCATATCATCTGTTTTTTAACCTTTCTTGCTCTTTTGATATTATTTCATTTAGCTTGTCATCATCATCGGTGTTGAAAAAAACATTGCCGCTGTAGCGAAGATCTTTTAAAACATATAGCATTGGTAAAAGATAGTACATCCCGACATCACTTGAGTTGGTATGAAAAATTTTAGATAGTGTTTTACCAAGCATCCTAGTTGATTGGCCCCTGATAAATATAGAGCCTATCAACGGAAACGGGATATTGTATTGGCTGTATTTTACATTTAGACCCCGTGTAGCATCAAATAGTTTTGAAACAAGCACATCGTTTGCATATCTTAATAAATGCCAATTTCGATTTTTAAAGATTTTATTAACATACAGATCAACTTCAGAAAGACCGTCTAAAATTTTTGCCATATCCGTGATGGATATCCTTTTTTCGTTGGCAACAATACTGGAAAACAGTGCATACACTATGTCCCTTGCCCTCTCATCTGGGGAAGAACCAAATCTAGGTGATGTGTAAATAACATCCGATTGAAATAATATGGTTTTTGCTTGGGAAATGTTTTCTGCAGAAAAAAATAGGTTAACACCATCCTCTACGGATAAATCTTGAGAAAGTGTCTTAAAAGAGTCATATTTGCCTTGTAGTTTTGTTTGCACAAGGTTTAACAAACTTCGCATATCACCCTTGCTTTTTTCGATTAACTTTAACTTCTGATCCATGTCTAAAGACAGGTTCTCCTTTTCGAGAAGGTTTTGGAGCAAAAGATAGCATGAAAAAGGAGACAATGGCAAAAATTCCACCATTTTGCAATTTTTAATCAACTCCTTCATCTTTGGGTTTTTTGAGTTTGCCGCCATGATGATAGGAATGTTGGAATTTTTTATCGTAGAAATCAGAAAAGACAACCCGCCGTAATCATCTCGTCCAGAAATCCCATCCACCTCATCTAAAAACAATAACAGCTTTTTCCCAAAAATACTAGTGTTGGTCAGTAATGGCTGTATTATAGATTCCAGGTTGACTTTGTTTCGGAAATCACTTGCATTCAGCTCAACTAAATCATAGTTTAAGAAACTAGCCATTGACGTAATAAAAGAAGTTTTACCTGTTCCCGGAGGACCAATTAGAATGAGGGGCTTTGTACCTTTTATCCAGGTTTTAATCCACTTTAGGACATCCAATCTCGACTTCTCATTCCCAACAAATCCATCCATAATGTTTAATCGATATTTCTCAGACCACATAACAAGTTCTCACGATTTCATAAATTAATGATCTTATTATCAATGTCCTTTTGGAATTTAGACAAGAGATCCGTTCTATTGGATAAAAGCTCTCGGTACCAGAATTCATTATAATGGCTCACCGTTAAAAACAGAAAGCCAAGGAATGGTTTAATTTCAAAATCATCATCGAGCATATTTAGAGCTGAATAAGCCTCAGAAAGATAAGAATAGCTTTTATCCAAAGTCAATTTAAAGCCCTTTTTGACATTGCCAGTAGTAACAGAATAAAACAGTGGCCAAGAGGGAGATTTAATCCCATTAGTGACAATAGCATCCTGAATCTCATTGCCACAGCCAACACACTCAGCGGCTTTTGCCATGCCAATATAATAGATTTCTGAAAGAGGCTTTTGGTTTAAGCTCATGTTTTTTCCAGCAGTACCAAGTATTGATCGGTATTTTTTATAGCTTTGTTCTAAATTTTCGTAAGTCAAATCTTTGAGCCCAACCTTCATTTCATAATCAATCTGTTGTCCATCCAGGGCATCCTTGAAGCCAGTTCCAAACTCACGGTAAACATCATTTCCCACACCTGAAATTTTTTGTTTTGCAAGTCGCAAAATATAGGGACTCAAGAATTTGTAGTCATCCAAATACTCCACATCTTCGTCTTTGTCTAAAACTCTGTCCATGGGTTCACTCAAATCTATAGCAATCACATGTCCATCTATAACCGAATTCCTTAGTTTTAAGAGAGTTGGATCCTTTTTAAAATCT
>JADDOQ010000065.1 GCA_016782315.1 Nitrososphaeraceae archaeon
AGAAACCCAATTTGGAGTCAGTATTCCTCGAGCTGACCGGGATGCGCATCAACGAAGTCGATGAGAAAATAGATAAACAATTTTATACAAAGGCAAGGGGGTAAGTTTAAGGCAGTTAGGATGGCAACTTTGAGGCTGTTAAACCAACTCATTGGACTATACATTAGGGAAGTTAAAAACACATACAAAAACCCAGCAATCATCGCCTTGAGCGTTATTCAGCCACTTTTGTGGATAGTGTTCTTTGGAAGTAGCTTTTCTTACGCACCCAAATCATTCCTTGAAAGTTTCTTTCACACCGATAACTATATAGCATTTTTGCTATCAGGGCAACTCTCAGCTTCAATGTTGTTTGTAGGCATGTTTAGCTCACTGAGTATGATTCAAGACAAGAAATCAGGATACCTAAGAAGAATTATGGTAACACCTATAAGGAATTACATTATTTTTCTGGCTAAGGTATTAGGCGCCTCAACTCGCGGAATGCTTCAGGTTCCAATTGTATTTTTAAGTGTCATGCTGTTTGGTGTTGCAATACCTGAACCATTTGGTTTAACTGCATTTATAGTTGCTTTGTTTTTACTAAGTATAGGTCTTTCGTCAATATATCTTCTGATTACTATGAAAAGTTCTGATTGGCAAATTCCAACAGTTATATCAAACTTTATCAACCTCCCTTTAATGTTCTCCAGCACGGCACTTTTTCCAAAAGAGAACTTTCCCCCTTGGATGCAGATTATTTCAGACATGAATCCAGTGTCTTATTCCTCAACTTTTGGAAGGGAGATAATCATTTCAGGCAACAGCATCTCGGCTAATTGGGTTTACTTCTTTTATCTTTTCATCTTTGCTTTGGTTATGATTATAATTGGCATGTTCGCAGCCACTAAAACGTTAAAAATTGAATGATAATACCTGAATAATTCACCAAAACTGTATTTGGCCATGCTTTACAGCAATAGGCACATAATTTATTTGTGTTTCATGTGATACTATAGAGAAAACAGAATACAAACAAACAGAGTCTAATCCTTAAGGTATTGCATAATTATGTCTTTTGCCTTTTGATCTGAAAATATTTCATTTAGGTTCCTTGGTTTTTTGTCCTCGAATATGAAATCTGCATACCATTTTGAGCTGAAGGCAGTTAGCATCAACAATATTGGCAGCGTGTCCTTACCTTTTTCAGTCAGCCTCCACAACACCATCATGGGGGTTTTATTTTCTTTTAAACATTCGATTAATCCCTCCTTCTCAAGCTCTTTCAGGCGCATCGAAAGAACTCGTGGCGTAAGCCCTGAAATGGATTCCAAGAGCCTATTGAATCGCTCAATTTTGCAAAATCCAATGTCCCGGATTATCAATATAGTCCACTTTTTACCCAATACCCCTAAACTCGCCCTTATTGGACATTTGACAAATTTCACTTGAGGTAGTAGCACACCTTCGTAATGTTTAGTTGACGTACCTTCTTGACCTTTGGTGGATTGCAACTATAATTATACCCTCTCACATACCTTTAAACTATGATTTTCATATCATTGTACATGAATAAACCCCCATAACAGAAAAGGAAAAATTAATAGAAATTACACCATATGCTTTCATTTAGCAACGGCCAACAAATCATAAAGCGGTTTTACAGTTAAAAAAGCATTTCAATGAGTTGTTTAAAGGTAAGTGAGGTTCATTTCATGAGAATTAGCATCTGGCGCATATGCTTTCTGTACAACTTTATTACCAATCCTGACTAATAGTCATTGATTACAATCCAAAGAATTTCACATATTGGAAAATCTCATCCATTCAAATCTGTGCAGGCAATAGCCGCTAATTTGGATATGCTTTGTCAATAAGCATGCATGGTTTCTTTACGATGAAAATATATTTTTAATATAACAAATTAAGAGGATTTTTTGATATGGTTATTATATAAGCGCAGCCAAACATCATTCTGTTCACAAATGAAAGGAAAATGTGATGAGTGTGGTATGGAAAATGTTGAAGTTACACCTATAAAAAAAGGAAATCCGGATAGACAGGTTACATTATGCAACCAGTGCAGACCAGCTGATGGCGCCTATGCATATTAGGCAATAAGTGCACGACAACTACATACTTCTGAGATATTAACCCCTTTTACCAATCCATTAATATATTCATCCATAAGGTGCATCAGGTCTAATGTCCCTATATTGTGATAATTTAAAACTAGGTTCAATTAAATTCATCAATCAAAGTTTTGCTCACCCATGACAGGCAAAGTTAATTCTCATTTTTTTCATATTGCATTTATCTGAACATTGACAAAATGCCCAAGAGTATAATTTCAGGTACATTAGCAAACGTATCTTCTGCCACATTTGTTATCGGTAGTGATAAGGATAGATTATAGTAATAGTGGTAGTGGTAGTATATGGAACTGAATAAAATTAATAGAATGTATCATTAGATAGCAAAGAAATACAGAAATAGATGCCCTTTAGTTTGGGGAATATTTCAAAAACACGCCCATTTTGTTTGTAGTTTAGGAACAAATGTTTTGGCCCATTTTAATAATTGATGTTTTAGTGCCCCATATCATTTTATTTGGAACAACAAAAAGCCCACTGTAAAAAGTTTTCATATTATACTCCTTGTCCTTGGTTGTGATGGATTTTGTTGAATCATTAACTATTATTAGTTTATTCAGATATAGATATCAATTAAATAAATAAATATTCAAATGGTCAATGCGGTCATTGTCTTGGTCAATCTGGTCATTTTGGTCAAAATATTTCGTTTGCATACCAAGTGAGGAGAAAATTTGGGTCAGATGGGTAATAGGCTCAATTGCATTTATTGTGGTTTCGTTCAATCTAACTTTTATTCAGATAACGAGGATACCCATTTACGGTGTGAACATTTGAACATTTGAACGTGTTCAAATGCTTATTGCAGAAGACTCAACCGCTTATTCAATTATCCCTCCTCATATAGAGATATCAATTCGAATGTTTGCAAATATTTCATTTGTACTGAGAGTGCTAGATACATTTGTGTAATGAACAATACCCGATGGTTATCAGTTGTTTATCATTCAAATGGTCTAGTCGGCTACACTCATTGTTTTGATCATCTTTTTTTTACTGAAGTTGTTGTTGTTGCTGCTGCTGCTGTTTTGTTGCCAATGACAATATGGGTAGCACAAAGTAAAAGGTAGCTCCTGCATCTACTGAATTATTTTCAGCCCATATCCTGCCGCCATGTGCCTCTACAATACTTTTCGAAATAAAAAGCCCTAAACCAATACCGTTTTCTGAATTTGTTGCAAATTTTGTAAATAGTCTTGGCATTATAGTGTTGCCAATACCTGCCCCATTATCTTTTATGCTAACGAGGACTTGCTTATCACCAGAATTACCGTTTTGTATTTGCTGCACTTCTGAGCTGACAGATATTTTGTCCCCAGTTTTTTCGCTAAACTTGATAGCATTGCTTAATATGTTAGAAATTACCTGCGTCAGTCTTGCTTTATCGGCCTCTAATATCGGATAATCTTTGGGCTCATATAGTAACTTGATGGCGGCACCTTTCCTTTGAACTTCATTTTTAAAATCATCTACAACACCTGATATCAGGTCAGACAGGTTGAAACGCTCTTTATTTAGTTTCAGTGAATTGCTTTCGATTTTTGTTACATCTAGTATGTCGGTAGTAAGTCTTTGTAATCGGGAGGCGTTTCTAAAAATTGCCTCAGATATTTGCTCTCTTTTTTCAGGATGCCTTTGCAATAACTCAGAATAGCTAACAATAGCTTGCGTGGGGGTCCTTAACTCATGAGCTGCTATATTGATAAACTCCTTTTGCATAGTGTCATGGACTTTTAGCTGTTCGTTTGCGGTCTTTAGCTCACTTGTCCTTTTATCCACAGTGAACTTTAACCTCTTGTTCCACAAAAATACCAAAAATGCAATTCCAAATGCTACCGCGGCAATTACAATTATCAAAGCGGCACTGAAGTTCTTTTGTTGGTCAATCAACCCGTTAACGTCGCTTGCTAGGTTATGCGGAGCAACGATGTACACAGTCAAAAAGTGCCTGCCGTTAATGTTAACCGGTGCATACGATATGGTACTTGTATCCCCCTGGGCGGAAATCTCGCCAATTCCGCTCTCCCCCTGCAACGAGCTCTTTATCAGGTTATTGAAGGAATCTTTAGATTCCGAGGAAAGCGAGGATGAAAGGTTGGACTGTATTTCGCTTCCAAAAATATTTTTACCCATAAAAGATGGAGTGTCTGAATAAAGAACCATACCGTTTCTGTCTAACAGTCCAACTGAACTGTTGAATTGCGGAATCAATTGTTCCTGCAGTACGGCTCCCAAGGCAGTAGCCCTCATTGATGCAACTACAACGCCAGTGAAAACCCCAGGTGATACTGTTTGGGTATTGTTGATTATTGGGTATGATACATATAATCTTGGTATTTTGTCGTTTGACTCGATCAGGCTGCTATAATATGCCGTATGGGAATCTCGCGGTTCAGTAAAATAGGGCCTATAGCTCAAATCTGTTCCCTTGTACTTTTGAAATGCACTTTGGTTGATATTGCTCAGCCAATTCATTTTGCCATCTTTATCAAGCCACATAAAAAAATCTGATAGGTTTTTTGAGTATTGTTGCCTGCTGTCGATAACAGAGAATGCCCTGTTGTACTCATTGTTGCGTATAGCCGGCGAATCTGCAAGTGTTTGCAGAAGGTTATTTATGCTTTCAAATTTATTTGACAATATTTGCGAAAGGTCATGCACTTGAATTTGGGCATTTGTCTTTATTTCGCGTAAAGCAATATCTGATATTTTGGCAGATGTGAAAGTGTAATATTGGTATGAAAAGACAGAGAGCAATACCGCAACAACGGCTATAACAACTAGTATAGTTAAATTAGTCTTTGATAGAGAGGCCAAAAGATTTTTTAACAAATCAAGATTAACCAACTGTATATCAGCACACATCTACATAAATTTTAATTGCGTATATTGAGAAAATCCAAAAATCGATAAGGTGCAATTAATTAGATGAATCAAACAGATATTATATAGCCTAGTTAAGGATGTAAACCACCATATAAATAAAATAAAAATGAAAAAAATAATTGAACAACAAGAATATCAACCGGCTAGATGACCAGCTATGGGTTAATTTATGAAACAAATTACCTATCAATACAATAAAGCATTTTAACCATAGCCCAGGTCAAAAACCTTTAGGATTATTTTCAAGACTATTCTCATTGGTTCACATTACCCCTTTTCCCATTAACCCTTTATATGGAATGCCTGCCATATATGCAAAAATAGTATCACACAGATATTCAATTCAGGAATTAGTATACTATTTGGTAATGGTTATGAGGTTCTTCAATCAACACAATTACGGGTTTTTATGCAAATCTCATCTCTATTGCCTTCAAGATGGTCAAATATACTCATTGTGATGATGAAATAACATCACGTTATTGCAAAATTATTTAATATGTACTATACCGAGGAACTAGTTTGATGGATACGGGGTGCGCATCCATCTTGGTTTCAATATATGCGCGCTTTTTCTTGGGCCAATAAGTGGATTAAGAGATTTACCAACACTTCATCTTATATTGTCTGTGTTGTTATTGTTTGGTATGGATAACTATGATTACATATTGCCATCTGAAAAAATAGCATTTATAGCCTATAACATCGGAGTCTATGAAACAGTTCAAAAATTTGGCGAATCAATCATAAAAGGAAAGATAACACCAAATATGGACATTTCCAAGATAGCTGAAGTTCTTTCCGATTCCTATTCGTTTTATGACTCGGAAATAATATCGCAAATTGTAAATGCGATGATAAGGCAAAATAAAGAGTCAACATCCATAATTGGAAATGTGACTTCAAAAGATGTGGACCAAGTTATGAGACAATTAAAAACAAGTGGCATTTCTCTTCCATGATCAAATGTCTTTGTTTTATGGTAGTCGGAAACTTTTGATTTGTTATACACAATTTTTAAATATTTCAATGTGTTATCCTGTTTCCTAAATTTAGAACCTATAGATAAAAACGGAATTCCATATTTTTTACCGATTGCAGTACAAATCAAACAAAATTAGGGTAATGGTGAAATTTGTGGTCAATTCATCTATACAGTATGATCGTTAAAAATACCATTTTTTTGTAATTCCATATTTTCTTAACGAATTCAAAACCGCTATTTTTTTTGTTTGAGCATGGTTATATACAACATCACGTCTTAAAGAAAATACTATCAATAGGTCCATAATCATGAATTGGTTTATTGTTTTCCGCCACAATACGCATCGAAATCAAGTAAAAATAGAATCTGAGACGTCAAACCTATTGGTTAATGGGATTTGAGAGCAAGTCTTTTCCAAATTTGATAACAATTTTTTGACAACCTATGTTATAATTACGTATTTGTTTATTTGTTTATTTGTTTTACCAATTATAAATATCAGATGGCAAAAACATCCATAGTCCAACATTAAAAACAGGAGTTTGAACCAAAACCTTAAATTTTTATTATCACGGCATCCAATCTTTAAAGTGAAACAGCATCACTAAAACGCACCAACAAGTAAATGACACCATCATGTTTGGAGCTTTATTTGGCATCATAGCGGGAATAGTTATGTTTCCTTTCCTTATGCTCACCGCTATCATGATGGGGATGCCCCCAGACAGCATATCGTTAGCCAGAGGTATGTCAATTAGTTACAGTAACGACAATAATTATAATATTATTATAGGAATTGCGGCGCATTTACTTACCAGTGCCATTGCGGGAACAATATTTGGATTTGTGACAAGCAAGGCAAACAGATTGAGGATCACGGGAATTAGAAAAGGAATTGGAGAAGGAATTGTTTGGTCAATAATTATATTCGTGATATTTTACATTCTAACAACCATAAGCATGGTTCAGCCAAACCTTTTAAAAATTATAGATCAAGTCAATCCAAAACAAAATAGTGAACCGAATCAACTGATGGTTGTGCAGCAACAAATCCTTCCGCTATACTCATTTGGATTCATTGCGCACCTTGTATTTTGAGGTACGCTAGGGTGTTTACTGTCATTGTTTTTTTGATGGACAGCAATAACAACAAGAAAAACAGATACAGGTTATTTTACAAATAGCAGGGCGGTGGTTGATTTTTGCCCAATCTTTAACAGTGAAGGTGAAAGTACAAAATAGACAAAAACCAAAAGGCTGCAAGTATTTCTGAGCCTACCGCAACCTATAGAGTCATTAAACTACCTGCACTCAATTTTATCAATTGAATGGAATGGCAAGACACAAGTTTAGTAGAACAAATAAACGCAAAAAAAAGGAAAATGAGTTTTAGGTATCGGTTGGGCTAAGCCATACCCACATGCTCTTTGTTCTCATGTTCCATATATTCCTCTTGAGAATTAAAGGAGACATTGCATTTATCACATTTATATTGTCCAGAAGGTTGGTCTGACATTTTGAATTATAAACAGAACCTTTTATTTATCACTTTTCCGCAATAACTTTATTGCATCTTTTGCCACAAAAATCGGATAAAAAATGGAAATCCATTTCACTCCCCTGTCATTCTTCAGGTTAAGTTTTAATGGATAACACCTATGTCTCCACTATCCAGTCAGACAAGCCAATCAATCGTCACGGAACCAGTTAGATAGGGTATGGACCTGATCCTTGTCCTGTCGATGTATTGGTTTTCTGAATCAAGTGTGGGATTCCACCCTTATAGCATAATTACAGGCATCACATCAATTAAGGCTTTTCAGCTAATGATAGAAGGTGGCCTTCTTTAGAGTATGCCAAAAGTTATTTCATTGTTTAGTAAACTGGGATTCATTAAAGACTGTTTGTGGCGATAGATATGGAAAGAATATACAGGTTTTTCCATTTAGTGCCTCTAAACCAATTGCATTAGGCGAAAACAATAGCCCTTGGATCAGGATATAATGTACCGATTTTCATTTGCGCTCGCACCATAAAAAAGTTTGTAATCTGCATTAGTTTTTTATGGGACACCGAAAAGATCTTTTGACGTAAATTTACAGATAACTCAACTATTATCAAGAACTCTTTGTTTTCATCTATAAATACAATAATTAAATGCTGGTGTAATCTAAGAATTTAGAACACTGACAAAGATAACAAGGGTGGTCATGGTTTTGATTGGAAAGGTGTTTATGCGATATCTTCAGATGCCCGCAATTTCTGCATATGTGGTAATTACTAGAGTTCAAACTGTTACACCCATTGTTATAGGAAATACTTCTAACAATTAACTTATTTCTTTTACTAAAACCATTAGGTCAGGGTTCCATCCTAGAAGATAACTAATTCTTTGTCATGTTTTGGATTGCTGTTAATGGGTTTGTTTTGGCATGTTCATTTCATATCAGTTTCTTCTCTTGATAATACCTGCACTTTTTTTCCTTAACAACACTATCTCTTGAAACTTTATGAATATTTGTTAATCCGGCACAATTGTTATTTTCATCTTTTACAACATAACAAGATACACAGTCTGGTAAAATTTCTCAAAGAAAATCTAAAGTAAAGAAGGAGCGAATGTACTGATCCACAAGTTTTGTACTTTTTTTACTTGTGTGTAATACAATGAAAAAAGACGAATCCATGTCCTTTTTCCTTAACTTTGAATCCAAAACAAAATACAAGATTAGTTTACTGCATCCATAAAACTGAAATTTTAGAAGGGTATTGATGACTCAATGTGTAAATTCCCAATCTATTTTTTTGTTGGTGTACTCGATGAATTTGGCTTGCATTGCATTTGCAGGATGGTTTTGAATCAAGATATTGATCTGCCAAAAAACAGTTTTCAATCAGATGCAGTATCGTCTTTTTGTGCGTTGAATACCTTTGAGTAACTCGAGTCACTCATTGTTAATGAAATCATGCCCTTTAAAGTAAAGCCAATAAGCACTATTTGCCTTGAAAATGCTGGTTGTGGTTTTTTGCTTTGAATGAATACAATAGATGTGTTTATGCGCCAGGATTGATCTATTTTTGAATGTCGCTTGCTTGTAAAATAATAAACGGATGAAAAGTAAAGCGGTGACTGAAAGTTTTAGCTTTATAAACCATCCCTATACAACATATCCTTTGTGAATAAACCGACATATGGTTGTTCCAAATGCTCAAGAGCCTTTAGAAGAAGGTGGAACGCGCAAAGACATATTGACACAATTCATAAGGGGTTGTCTCATATTGACATCAAATATAAATCCGGAAATAGGGTGAATGCATTAAAAAATCGGTCCGGGTTTATTCCTTCTTTGGCAGCCGTCTCCAAATTCATGGATTTAAAATACTCGCATCAAAAAAATGCCAATGACTTTTCATTTAGATCGTTTAACAAGGGTGGTTCACAACTGAGAAAAATGAATAGATCGGTTATGCCCATGGATGAAGGCCAAAAAGTTGACTTACTATATGAAACCTTAGAAAAAATGGCAATCCCGTTTGAGAAATTGGAAAAACTGTTTTTTGAGAAATTATGTTTATATCCTCAGTATGGAAATTCTGAAACTCAGATATTCAATATGATTATGGATGCATTAGGAAAGGCTGATCCAGTAAAAGCCATGGAAGGATATTTTATCTATCATAATAAACAATATTACAGGGCCAAAATGATAGCCTATGTGGCCAAATATTATAATGATGATACCTTTACTGCCACTGAACTTATGAAAAATGCATTAATGGTAAAGTATTTGTGAAATAAATTTCCATAAAGGGGTTTTAATTTCCATTTTACGGAAAAGTGCCTTTGGTACACTGTTTGATGGATGAAGCAATATTTGAAACCAAGACACACAATAACTCACAGTTTGACTTTAATGCGTTCCATAACCAAGTATTTTTTGTTTAGCGCGTTAAATATTGCGCATATTAAATGGAGGGAGAAGAGGAAGAAACGACATTATAGTGTGTCTGTGTTTGATTAGAATTGTCATTGTTTAGGTGCATTCTTGTTTTTCCAGATATAATTCAATGAAAAACCCCAAATTACCAACATAAGGGCCATAAACGCAATGGGGAAGGAAAAGGTAATTTTAAAAGGATCAATGCCGGCTTCTTTATCATTTGTAGAGGTATTTCTATTGTCCTGTTCCTCTATGCTATAGGGTGTACTTGAAAGGGGATTGAGCAGGCTTTCTACCGGAGCATACTGGTCAGTTAGCAAAGGCACGTCATCAGTTTTTACTCCAGAGGAATCTAAAAGATAATCCGCATAATTGACATCTTTTATCAATGTGCCATTTTCTTGCATCTGGACAAGCTCTTCTTTTTCCAGCCTATTTGGTGAATTACTGTCCTGTCCATTGTTTTCACTCTTTATTGCTGCAAGGATGATATTTTGAATGCTCTTGGAGTAATCTGTTGGAAAGACATAAACTATGGGAAACACATCAAGCATTGTCTTTAGGTTTGCCCTATACAAATTAGATGTATCCTGATTGCTGTTTGGGGAGCCAATATGGTTGGATATTATCACCCCATCTGGGTTTAGTTTGTTGTACAGTATATTGTAGAATTCCATAGTCATTAGGTGGAATGGAACATAACTTTTTGAAAATGCATCCAATATGACTAAATCGTATTTTTCCTTATGATTAGCCAAAAATTCTCGGCCGTCTTGAGTGAATATTCTTAGATTTGGATCCGTGTCATCCAAAGAGAAGTATTCTTTTGCCACCTCAACAACAGCTGGATCAATCTCCACCACATCCACTGAAAGATTCGGATAGTTTTGGAGAAAATACTTTGGTCCGGAAAATCCGCCGCCTCCAATAAACAGGACCTTTTTGGCATCACTGTTCAATACCATCCCGAGGGGAAAGAATTTGGTGTAGTCAACTACCAAGTCGTTTGGATTATCTTTATTCATTTCACTATGAAGATACCCGTTTAAGAAAAGAGCTCTGTTGTTTACTGAGTTATAATTATCAACCACATCCAAATGGCTGTATAATGTCTCGGCTTCATGAATAAGTTTACCCGGATAAAAATGCACATTATGGAAATCAAGTGATATTATCTGATTATCATCAAATACCAACGAATAGGATAAAACAATAACAATTGATAAAACAAGAATCTTTGGGATAATTCTTAGCCCCACTAGCGAAGATGATATCAACAAAACACCCAAACCATACATTATATGATTGATTTCAAAAACCGGGATTAGTACAAAGACAGTGACAAAAGTGCCCGCAATGCTACCTATTGTCGCAACTGAATAAAGATTCCCAGATATGTTGCCCAGCCTGTCAAGGGTTTTCGTTGCGAGTTTTATCGCATAAGG
>JADDOQ010000066.1:0-1942 GCA_016782315.1 Nitrososphaeraceae archaeon
AGCATGTAAAGAATTGGATGCGTCTTTTTGTAGACTATCATAATAATGAGTTAGGATCCGTTAAATGAACAGAGCCTAAAAAAATTATATCCCTATATTTATTGAGATATGGCTGCTGTAAATCTTATCCCACATCGTTTAAGTTTTCTATCATTGTTATAAATATACATTTGGTAACAGTTATTTCCAAGCATATTGATGGGTTATAGAACCAACTCTCCGTCAAGATAATGGCTATTGCGACACATGATTATGGAGAAATTTATTTAATGATTATATTCATATCCTAAAAAAATGAATATAAAAATATGCTATCACTTTATTTAATAAGGATTAGGTTTATAGGAACCTTTACAATCATGTGCAGTGCTTATTACATTTAAGATGTCTTTCACCCTTAATGTGAAATAAAAAATAGAATCGTTATAATATGGTTACGAGTAATAGTCTTTCAAAGTAAAAGTTATTTTTAGCCCATAACTGTTAAAGATTGTAATCTATATTTTGATGCAAAGAAATTAAGATAACAAAAAACATCAAGAATTATAACATAACTTTTTTATTTATAGGAAACAACATAAATGCGTGTCTGAAGAAAAAGTTATTACATTTAATACTCATTTTCGACAAGTACCAGGACTCGGGTTAGTGGCAGTTGTTCCTAAAGAGTGGTTAAATAAAAAAGTAAAGTTTGAATTCAATGAAAGGATTTTTGAAACCAGTGTTATTTATAGGGGTAAAAGATCTATCATTCGTTTAGATTATAGGGCTGGAAATGGAGGACCGGTTACTATTGAATTGGTAAACTAAAGAATATTGTAAATTAAAAACATTTTTGGATATTATTAATGAAGAATTTGTCAACTACTAATTAATGGATTCACAAAAACCATGTATGCTGAATTTAATTCATCATTGATTAAACTTAAATTCATTGTTAAGATAAACAAACCACAAAAAAAGGCTTTATATTTATCTGAAAATATGATATGGTGTTCATTTATCTATTTGGAACTCATAACTTGTCCCCTTATTTCGCCATTTGGATTTTCTTGTGTGTGAATATTTGCATATATGCTTCCATTACCCATAGTAGTTGTTAAGTCAGAGATTGATTTGCCTTTTAATGGACCTACAAATTCATCCTCTTTAATAGTTTCGTTCTCGGATATTTGATCTATGGAGCATAGGGTCTGAATAAGGTGAATACTATTAATCCGTTTTCTCCCTTTTGACCAAGGTGGAGATGCCCGTCTGTAACGCCGCGAATACTGGTAGCGTTGACTGTATAGTCTATCCCTTCCTCTCATTTTAAGGTTAATTGCACTGAACCTGTAGCATTAGAATTTACAGGTGGTACTTCCTCCTTACCTGTCAGGTTAGCCATAAATTTATTATTTTGGGCGAATACGGTTGTATCATTAAAATTGATAAATGTGATAGTAGAAATTGCCAAAGCTGTAATGATAATATTAATTTTTTGATATTGTTCACTAGATTTTTATCAATAACATAGTATTTATTTATCTCATAAAAATTAGTTTTTGATAAATATTATCTACAGATAAGATGAATGTGGTGGATATATATATTTATAATATAATATGGCAAGCATTTAACACCTTTGCATTTAATACACAATTGTTTGGTTCAATAGATAGGGAAAGTCAAATAGTGTAATTGAACAAATATGTTACTAATGTGAACAATTACTGTTTTACACAATAACTAAATAATAATAACCACAAAAATTATTTACCGTAAATAGTATAAGCTATAATAATTTTAAATGTCCTGTTAATCTGTCCAACCTATTGGAGGTATCCGGACCAAAACCGCAACAGGTGAGAGTATTTGCTTCTACCTGCGTCTTGCCAGCGTCTCTTATTGCAGTGGTTAAAATTCCGTATCCTCTTGCTTTCTGCATCAAATCAACCAATTC
>JADDOQ010000066.1:2075-11307 GCA_016782315.1 Nitrososphaeraceae archaeon
ATGTCCAAATCTTTTCGAACTACAATGACAAATTTTATTTCATCTTTTGAATCCATCAGAATATTAACTTATCCCAATATTAGAATACGGTGTTATTTAGATTATTGGTATAATGTAATCTTAAGTAAATGATATAAAAGATAGGCCTATTTCCACACTATTCAATTTAGTTAAACCAAATACAATATAGGAAAACTTAATTGCATTTGATAAAATGCTTAAAGCATCAATAATGCAAAAGGTTCAGCAATTTTTAGTAATAAACGATTTATCCATATTCATACTTTTAGTTTTATTTTTTATCGGCTTTGTGTCTTTTGATTATGAGTTCTTTGGTTTAAAGGATTCATTTCTGCATATTCCAGAAAACTATGAACCTTTTTTTGAGATGTTGCCCTGGATTGTATTTTTTTTGCTAATGGTAGATCTCTCTATGAAGTTTAAATTGGTAGGAGGTGATCTACGATATTTTTTAAAAAAATATTGGATAGATATCGCATTGACAATCCTTATTCCAATTCTGTTTCCATTAAAGTTCATAAAGCCCGCATTGAAAATATACAAATCAACAAAATTTGTAAAATCAGGATATAAACTGATTCAAAAGTATGACAAAATATTCAGATATAAAAAATAAAACTATTTTATTTGGGTTAAACTATGTAGACACGTTTATCATTAGAAAATAATGGAGAAAACACTGTTTATCGTCTATCTTGTTTGTTTCAGATTATAGCTGAGATAAAATATGCCATTAACAAAAATTTTGTTTTAGATTCTTTAATCCTCTAATTTTTATATTTACAAAACATTATAAAATTATGAAGATAATCAGTGCTATCGCCTCTGCCCCTTCCATGACAAAAGAAGAAATCGACAAATTCCTTGAAAGTAAACTGAATTTGCAGTTGGCATCAATCGATAAAAAAGGCGATCCCAATATTCAACCTATTTGGTTTATCTATGATAAAAAAACTCAAAAAATCTCTGTAATGACTCCCAAAATGTCAAAGAAGATTCAAAACATTCGAGATAAACCCAATGTCTATTTTTCAATTGATGACGAGAATTTTCCCTATAAAGGTATCAAGGGCAAGGGATTTGCAACCATAGTGGAAGACATAAAAAAGACCGTACCAGAAGCAGAGGACATATGCAAAAAGTATCTAGGGACCATTGATCATCCCTTAGCTCAAATGATAACAGAAAGCGCTAAAAAAGGGAACCATGTCCTTGTAGAAATTGCCCCCAAGTTTTTCTCCACTTGGGACTTTGGTAAAATGTAAAAGCAGTAGCCATTTATTTTTATTATATCACTAGCCTAATGGCCATGATATAATCTCTTTGCATATTTTTTGGATATGGTTTACAAATTTCTTATGACCATAATCATCAAATCATTTGAGGCTATATAGCTGGTATGAATCTATTTTTATCTTGTTAAAGTCAAAAAATAGGTATTCGTGATGTTTTAAAGGACAATGAAAACAGGGTTGACCATCACAGTTAATCACAAGAAACAATAATATTGATACTATGATGGGCCTTAAAATCCGATAAAGATAAACCGGTATATTTTTTGCGCCTTTGGAAATCATTTTGTTTATTGAATAGAATTTGTTGGCTGATGAGAGCGGCCAATTTCTTGAATGCTCAATATTTATTAGTTATTTATATGACAACTTTGTATCATTAAATCCAATGGTGCCACAACAAAAGATATTTGATTATTATGTGTCACCTAATGATTTTTTCAAATAAAGTGAATATCCCTAAAAATCCTAAAAACGTATTAAATTAAGTCATTGTTATGTGTGCATTATACATTATTTTCAATTGCTTTTGTTATGTCTGACATGGTTTGGTAGTGATTTTCTGGCATTTGTTTAATAACATTTAGTATTTGTTCTGATTCACTTGACTTCTCTTTATTATTTTCCACATAACCAATAATTCCCTTTTTATCTACTGGAAATTCGATACCTGCAAGCAAATTTGCTATTGAGGCTATAACAGGGACGTCTGTCGCGTCAACTTCAACATTTCCTTTATCTTTGCTATCATTTCTCATCAGATAAATTTTAAAATTAAACTATTAAAATCATTCTAATTTAAAAATTAACTAAATCCATCACAATTAAGTTTTAATAATTATCTCATGTAGCAACTTTATTGCCAAAAGGTAGAATCACTCATCAAACAGAATTCAAACAAGAACCTGGGCTTGGATTGGTAGCTGTTGTCCCAAATAACTGGGCTCATAGACCTGTGAGGTTTGAATTTGATGGCGAGGTATACACAACTAATGCAATTGAGAATGAAGGAAGGGCAGAAGTTAGGTTTTCGTCTCTAGCGTCAGGAGGGCCTGTTGAAATAGAACTATATGAAAATTCAAAGTAAAAAATAAATCCACCAAATTTTCCATTTGTTTTCATAACGTTATGTACTACTTTTTCCCACATCACAAATAAACTAGATTGTAATAGGAAACCCTTGTTTTTATCAATTTTTTTATTGATAGAATCTTTATCCATTTAATGTACGTGGGCAAAAAAGCGTTCGTTATTGAAGCGGTTTCAGAGGAATTAATGCTAATATCGGTCCCATAAAATAGATTTATTGTTTGACAGGGTATTGTTAAATTCGAGGATTTTTAAAAATCATACCTGTTTAATTGGATTATGACAAGTATTAGGTTTTTTAACTTGCTACATATGAATTTTATTTTAATCGATTTAATGTTGTTGTCAAAAGTCCAACTTCGCCCCACCATCGTAAAAGCAATAGGCAGCCATATGTCAAAAGTAATGGATATTCCCTAGATATGCCAATGGTGTAAACAATCAAGACAATAAAATATTTTACATCGATGCACAATCGTTCATTGTTGTTTGCATTTGATTAAGTAAACATACACCGTTTCATAGATACTCTAACAGAAATAATTTTTGTTATAAACAACGATCTCTTTAGTTTATTGTAAATGAGTTTGAGGATTCGGCGCATAGAGCAAAATGATGCAGAAGTCTGCGGAAAGATTTGGTATGAGGCTCACAAAGCCATTTCTTTTGCTCACGGCTATACCTCAGAGCCGCCATCTGAAGAGTTTGGCATAGGGCTCATCAAAAGTATTCTCGGAAACCCAAACTCTTGGGGGGTTTTGGCAGAGCGGCAGGACAGGATAATGGGAAGCATATTCCTTCACAGATTCCCGCCCTCACCTGTGGCAGTAATTGGCCTCCTTACGGTACACCCTTCCGCAGAGGGTAATGGTGCTGGTAGGAAGTTGATGGATGCTGCTCTATTTCAGGCCCGAAAACAAAACCATGAACAGGTTAGATTAGTGCAATCTCCTAGTCACATTCGCTCATTTGTATTGTACACAAAGTCGGGTTTCACCCTTCGTGAGCCCTTATTTTTGTTTCAGGGGCAGCCATTAAAAGGCGGGACTAACGCATGCAGCAATAATATACGCCATGTCCGTGATGACTTCGATATTTCTTTGTGTAACGAGCTTTGCAAATCCGTAATCGGGTTTTCAAGGGAGCTGGAATTGCGTAAGGCAAAAGACCAGGGCATCGCCACCATTGTAGAGCGAGATGGTGTTATGACAGGCTATGCGGCAGGCATAGGCATAGGGTGTCACGCAGTTGCAAAGTCAAACAAGGACCTAAAGGCACTGATCGCTAATGCGTCTGCGATTCTTGGCCCTGGTTTCTTTGTACCTGCCCGTAACCGAGAACTAATGAGATGGTTGCTTGAAAACGGATTTCTGATTGGCTGGCCTGCCAATCTTATGACTATTGGTCCCTACAAAGAGCCATTGACTCCCTTTCTTCCGTCTTTGGCATACTAAATTATGATCCGTGGTTAAAGTATTATCGGTTATGGAAACAACTGGACAAATTCTTAGCGGAGTGATTGTGAGATTTAGGATTAGAAACAACAAAGAATCAAAGACAAATCAGATTATGCCAAAGCCTTCCAGATGTATACCTTTATGTCATCATCATTTTTGTAATATCGCCAAGAAATCATCTTTAACAAAAGGCACTTGTATTTCTGTTGGCAACGTTTCAGATCTGTTTAGTCGTTGCATTATACTGCCTCAAGGCCCAATATCTTGGACAATGGGTGTTCACTATTACAACACCATACCTTGCTTTAGGGGTCTGATTTCATCATCCAACGCCACTCTTCCCTTGTTTTGGGAATCTATGTCTGACGGTTATACATATTTGACAGTAGGGAGCTTCTTTGGATAAATGCCTTTATATCATTCCCACAACCATACTGTCATGTCAACAGCGCAATTAAGATCTGAATCACGTGGCCAGTATGAAGCGAAGGCTTATGCTGCTGCAGGCGCGAAATCGCCGCTTGCCCCCATCTCTATCACTAGGCGCGATCCGGGCGAACATGATGTCCAGATTGAAATCCTTTTCTGTGGTATCTGCCACTCTGACCTCCACCAAGTCCGTAGCGAGTGGAGTGCAATGCCCACTGTCTATCCCTGCGTTCCCGGACATGAGATCGTCGGCCGTGTCTCAAAGGTTGGCTCCGCAGTCACCAGGTTCAAACCCGGCGACATTGCTGCAGTCGGCTGCTTGGTTGACTCAGACGGTAACTGCCCCGAATGCCAGGCAGGTCTCGAGCAGTTCTGTCAGCACATGACCTTCACCTACAACTCTCCAGACGTGCATCTTGGAGGCGTCACCTATGGCGGCTATTCTGACAGTATTGTCGTCAAAGAGCACTTTGTCCTACGCGTTCCTTCCAACCTTAATCTCGCCGGAACCGCCCCTCTACTATGCGCCGGAATTACAACATACTCGCCCATGAGGCATTGGCGAGTCACCAAAGGCAAAAAGGTTGGTGTGGTAGGCCTCGGCGGCCTGGGTCATATGGCGGTAAAGTTTGCTCATGCGCTTGGAGCCCATGTCGTAGTCTTTACTACTTCGCCTAACAAGAAAGAAGACGCGCTACGCCTAGGCGCGGACGATGTGGTAATTTCAAAAGATGCCGATCAGATGAGCAACCATTTGGGCAGCTTCGACTTCATTATCGACTCGGTCTCTGCCGAGCATGACATTAACACATACATACAATTACTGCGCCCAGACGGCAACCTAACCCTTGTCGGCGCACCGGATAAGCCTTATGCCGTTTCGGCATTGGGTCTTCTGTTTAAGCGTCGCAGTCTCTCTGGCTCGCTCATCGGCGGTATTGCCGAAACTCAGGAGATGCTTGACTTTTGTGGCAAACATAACATCACTGCAGACGTAGAAATCATCCCAATTCAGAAGGTCAATGAGGCTTACGAGAGATTGTCTCGTGCGGATGTAAAGTATCGCTTCTCCATTGATATGGCCTCTCTCAAATCACAGTAAAAGGGCATGCCCGTTCGCTTCTACAACTTTTAATATTCATTATTAAATCGCTATCTGATATAAGCAACTCCCATACGGATTTGTCATATTGGATGTACAATGGCCACATCAAAGTTCATGTAATACATTTTGACGACTCCTTCGACGTATATGGACTCGGATTTCCTCACGACCTTGTCAACACCATTGCAATCCGTTATTGGTTTGCCCATTGCAGCAATTTCAATGACATTTAACGCCTATAAGTACGTGACCAGCTGTTCGTTTGCATGCCGATTTTGATTTCTATTACAACAAACTCCTTGGAATATTGAATATGGTGCTCCATATCTTCATTGTGTGTATGTTTTTTACATTCGGGCTCTGCTTGAAGCAATGGGCTGGTTCTTTATATTCAGTCAAACGGCATAGCTATGAATTCAGAGACTCTTTTACATTGTAATCTTTAGTTTAACCTGTCTTTGCCTTTAACACTATACCGGGGCAAGACCATCACATACACCATTATCGAAAAAGCATAATTGGAGTGTGGCGGGAAAAAGGGCATCCAAAAGGCATGGCCATCAAAAGCCCTGTCGATTACTTTCCATATGGAGAACAAGGGCAAACGAGGTTTAGTCGCCTTAGGAGATGGTGAGGGCTTTTGCAGGCCGACACGGCAAAGAAAAAACAGGCAGGCATATGTCGATGGAGTAGGAGAGGACGAGAAGGAACCATTGTTTTAGCCAAACCGATTGGGTAAGTGTTTTCTTTCCTAAGATTAGATGCAGAAATTACGAAAGCTTTGGTAGTATATAAAACTGCTGAAACATACAGAATTCTAGGACAAAATCCAAAAAAGCCCGTGCAAAAATGTTGAAAACATCCAATCGAAATGCATAACTTTTTAAGGTAAGTTCAAAATTATTACATGTTAAAGATGGTGCACCATCGGTCTCAACCAAGTCAAAGGTTTCCGTAATGCCCGCTTGAGTTTAACAATTCCACCGGCCTAAGGTATACGGTTAATCCCGCCAAAAAGAGGAGCAAACCTGATTATTCCAAATTGCTATATTACTTAAGATGAAGAATTATCGTGAACTATAATCATATCATATATACGTTTGAGTGCAATTTTGCAATGTGTCTTGTATTGGTGTTGGTTGAGGCTCTGACATTAGGCATAAACGCCAATTTTAGTATATATTGTCTTAGGGGTGTCTACTAATAAGATTTGATTCAAGACGGGTCCAGAGGGATTAATGCCGATATCGGTCCTTAAAATAGATTCTAAATTTTATATTATATTTATAAATTTAAAGATTATGTTAGAACATACCTATTGAAGCAGATGAAAACATGTATTAAATGCTTTTTTTGCTAATTATTGTATTTAAGATGAAGTTATTCTACTTTTTACTACCTTAACTAATATGGACAAGCAAGAACGAATTAGATTCACTATGTTTGACCATGCCGAATCCATATACTTTGAGACTATCTCACCATTGAATAACGAAGGATAATATACAATAGCTTTGGTGTCATTAGGTTCAATTTTTTTAAACATGAAAGATGACAATCCAGTTAAGTCAGAAGAATGAGTCACCTCATCTCTCATATCTACCAATTTATTTATCCATGGTTTATTGGTTTTAATTATTGCAACCAAGTCATTCAAATCTTTGCGATGTTTATCATAATCTGGACTTACCAGTGTATTTACTAATTTTTGCCCGTCGTTTCCATAGGATGTAACAGAAAGTTTAAAACAGTTCCCTGTCGATTGCGCAAATATATCTAAAGCCGATTTAACAGCATCTAGTTTAATACTTCGTAAAACAACACAAATTATCAAGCAATTCCCTAAAATATGTTCATAATTGAGGTGGACCGGGTGGGATGTAATTCAATAGTGAATGAAACCTAAACTATGTTTATTTTATTTTTAAGAGTAAAAATTGAATTATTATGTATGACATTTCTTTTAAAGATGCATCAAAACCGATATAAAAATAGTCCGTAAAAAACTAAACTATAACAAGCACTTGAAAAATGATATTGGGTTATACATGGTCAACAATTCCGAAAGGCAAGAACCATGAGAGGTTAGCAGCAGCAATAATTTATCTATCCTGCAAAAGATATGATGAAGATATTACTCAAAGAAAGATTTCACAAGCGGCAGGTGTAACTGTAGTTACACTAAGACATAATCTCAATACGGTATTAAAATCTGCTAATATAAACACAAAAGGAATGGAAAATTTAGGCATAATTTCAATAATTGTTTCTTTTGCAAAAATTATATTTTTTAAAACAAACTAAAGAAAAGTAAATCGCCTTTTCCTTATATCACTTCTTATAGATAATTATCTTAAATCTTACATTCAAAAAGTATAATTTGAAAGATAATAGACGGATATGGTAGAGCCCCTACTATCGATAAGCTTACATATATATTTAAACCTAAAAGAAATATGAGTAATGTAAATGCTTCAGAAGAAAATATAGAATCACCATCTACATATGCAAATGATGCATACAAAGAGTTTAGAAAAAAGGAAAAGGAAAAGCAGAAACAAGAAGATACCCAGTAACTAAAAAATTGATTTGAAAAATGGAGTAGATATAACTTTATACTATAAATAATTGGAAATTCGTTACATTTGGTTTGATGTTATAAGAATGGAAAAAGGTTTGAAGAAAGTATAACCATTAAAGTCAATCGTCAAACTATCAGAAATTTCTGATGACATAAAATAGAAATAGAAACAGAGAACAAAACTTGACTCTTGCTAGTTGATAGAGAATTTCATGAATCTTTCAAATTAATATTAGTAGTAAATTATGATTGACCAAAACTTAATATCTGCAATTATCTTTAAAAAAATTTAATTGCATTTGAAATCATTATGATGCAAAAGATACAGCAATTTCTAATAGTACTTGATTTATCCATTTTTGCTTTATTAATTTTATTTATTATCGGTTTTTTGTATTATGATTATGAATTATTTGGAATAAGAGAACCATTATAGTAACGGCCCGATGGGCTTGGTGACGATATCAGTCGTCTAAAGCGGATTAAGCTTTTTAAGGTATTGTTAAATTAAAGTATATTGATAAACGGTTCTGTTCGATTAAGTGGGATGGATAGATTATCCTATTATAACAATCTCCAAATTTTATAAATAACCTATAGTTAGTACAGAGATGACTGATATTATTAGTTGTAGTAATTGCACAAAACCTTTTGAGGTGTATCCTCCCGATAACACTCATACTAAATCAAGTGTAGAATATGTAATAGGTTCAAAACTTCAATCACATGAATGTCCTTTCTGCAAATCTTCTACTAGACTACATTGGTCTTCATAAATATTAACAACTTTACGTATTATGGTTAGGATATTTTCTGAATGAAAGAAGGCCTCCAATTGTACAAACAGAAGCGCAAACACCTGTCTTATCTACAGAGAATGTGACAATACCCGTAAAAAGGAGGAAGTTGAAGCGACAAAGAAGCCCTATGTTAAGGAAGAAGTCGTGGTAAAAAAGAAGACCGTTACAGAGACAAAACTAGTTTCATAAGAAGTTACGTCTGAAAAAATAAACACTTCTGAATTCGAATAAGAATCTTACCTTTTGATGACTCTGTTCACTTAATGATAAAGCTATAGACTGAAGATGCCTATATCCATTGTGATTGGTAGAAACAGGACACCTTCAGCGTATATTGGTTATGGATTATATTTGTATTTTTCCGGTCTGTCATTGAGGAGAGCCTCTCAAATACCCTCCTCATATTTTATCAAAAGAAATCATGTTTCCATCTGGAACTGGATACATAAGTACAAACC
>JADDOQ010000067.1 GCA_016782315.1 Nitrososphaeraceae archaeon
AACCAAGGATTTGTTTTCTAAAAACATCCTAAAGGATTGAGATGCCACAGATTTTGCTTTTTCTTTATTGTCTACAACACATTCTCCAGTTACCTTTCTTGTTATTTTCTTAATGTCTGTAAACGATACATGCGCCTGTTTTGCAATCTCCCTTGTTGTGTGTCCTTTGTTCAGCAAACCAATAACTAACGCCTCTTTATACTGTTCATTCAAAATCATGACAGCCTACATTGTTATCAAGTTAGCTTATGGGGAAACGATATCCGTTATCCCTGTTACAATCTTTTCTCAATTGCTACATATGTTGTTTTTTATGCTGTTTTTGATTGATGATGATAGGTGGTTGTAAATTTATACAACCCTATCTTAATGGAGGGATTTTTTCCATTGCTTATCTCTCTCAAAGGCCTTTATCAATCACTTAACGGAGGCAAAAAGGCATGGTTTGAGTCAAGCTTGACATTGATTGTTTGGAGCAATCCATTTCTAAGAACACTAACTACCATTGTATCTCCTATCTCCTTTTCGTTTTCAATGTATCTTGATATGTCCTGGATGTTTTGGATGTCTACATCGTCTACCTTCAGTATGATGTCGCCACCTCATGTTATATCATGGCCGTTAATGCTGGCTGTATTGTCACCTCCTAATATTCCAGCCTTTTTAGCTGGACTCAAATCAGCAACCGAAATTACCAAAAATCCTCTGGTTTCGGTAGGTTAAGTGCCTTTGCTATGTCTGGTGTCACATCTGCGCCAGCATCTGAGAACAAGACAAAAGCAAAATGGTTGAAGATGGTTTTCTGATCTGCTATAGTAAGGCCTTTGTATAATATTCCATTATAGGCCTACTGGGTTATATGTGCCTCAGGTAATGATACACCCGTGTTACGAATGACCAAGTTTATCAAACTATATAAAATATGTTCTATCAGTATTATCAATGAGGATAGAAATTGAGTTTAATACAGGATCAGTTAATGCATCACAAATTTCGAAAAAGTTAAGTACAATAATAGATTCTGTAAATCAACAAGGGCTTAATAGTAAAATATTTGGTATAGAAATTGATATTGGAGCAGATGGTGGAGCACAATTTCCACAAAAGATTTCTTCTGTATTTGATTCTTTGGAACAACAGGGGCTAAAAATAAAAGAATGCGAACTTGAAATTAATGCGCAATCAGCAAGTGATGTGTCTCAAACCGCACAAAAAATATCCTCTGTAGTAACTACTATAAAGGAACAAGGATTTAACGTAAAAGAATTTGAATTGGATGCAGAGAAAGATTAGTAAAAGATAACGATATGCTCGACTCTTTTACTTTCTGAGATATATCTATTTCTTCTAGTTGACCAAAAGAATAGCCTTTATATTAATTAAATTTGAATTTGTTCAAAGGATTATATGATGAGTTTTTTAAAAAATAACTCTTAAATATTTTTGTATAGTGATTCTGGCATGAGGAAACAAAATTCCGGATATTCTTGTTCCAGGAGGGGATGTGCATGGTTAATGTAGGGCTATTTATTCGATTGGAAGCAAAGCCAGGCAAAGAAGCAGATGTGGATAACTTTTTGCGCGAAGGTCTCTTTCTGGTCGAGGATGAGCCAAACACAACTGCATGGTTTGCAATACGTATGGGTCCGTCAACCTTTGGTATTTTTGACGCCTTTCTGAATGAATCAGGCAGACAAGAGCACCTTTCAGGCAAACTTGCTACCGCTTTGGCGGAGAAAACTAATGAACTTTTCGCCACAATACCAACTATTGAGAAGGTCGATGTCCTTGCAGCCAAACTGCCTCAGTTTAAAAGATCTGATTATGAGGAATGAGATTGCTCATCCTTTTAACACATTAAACCTAAAAAACCCAAAAAGCCTTTTGAAGCATGGGGATATGGAATATTAAATGTATTCTGGAGATGAATCAAGGGGATTTAAAAAGAACATAATATCATCATCCATATCATTTTATGGTGTATATTATTTTACTTTATTTGTTGTGCTAGCGGTTGTTATGTTTGTTTAGCTCTACTTGACTGTCAAAGGACATGTTACATGAAATCACATCTATACATGCAATCTGATGGGTTGGATGATGACATTATCGTCTTATATTAAACATATTGTTTAAAAAAGTGTTTCTCTAGGTGTCTAATAAATTAAGCCTTTACTATCCCTTTGTAGTGTAATTTCACATACAGGTTGAATTTGGATAGACATGTTTTAGTATATTTTGTATTTATTTGCCGTATGTGACTTGCCAGATTCATTACTTTGTAAAACATTATGGAGGAAATGCATTTTCAATCATCCCTCTTCATCTATGTTATTGCTACATTAAGGTTTGAGTACAATTTTCATTGCATCCTCTTTTTTATCAAAATCTCTAAATTTGCATTAATCATTTAATATTTTAGAATCCATTATAGAGAACCGATGTCGGTATTAGCCCACTTGGGTATGAAATGCTTATAAAGCAAGGAATAATATTTGGCAGAATGGATCTTGAATTTGCTCCAAAAGGGTGCTATGCCATTATGACTGCAAATCTGGCCAATTATGTTATAATGATTCATCAATCAAAGTAAGGATTTTGGGTCAAGATATGAATCCAAAACAGATTTTCCCTGAAGAGATACTAAAAACGATTTTGGAATCAGGCCAGTTGGATGCAGACTCTCATACAAACATGAATCTGTTTCAAGGGGACTTCCATATATTACACTGCCTAAAGCGATCAAACTTGGTGATCCCTCGTTTTCTGTTTTTCTATAAAACGGCTAATTATACGTCAGAATCAGGCCAGAACACAATTTATGGATGGCCTATATACTTCTCAATTACAATACCACAAACAGCTAAAAACATTGGTCAGGCAATCTCCACTTGTATGATTTATACTTTCCAAAAATGGTTCGCAAATATTGGAAAATTAGGAATTCCTTCTATCGATTTATTATCTGATGGATACATGGAAAAAGCCCTTATCTATAAGAAAGGTGATTCCACAGTAATGCAATCAAAAAAATACAATAATGGTAATAGCCTTTACAAAATTATGTGTTTAAGAAGGTGCTTATGACTAAAAAGGAAAAAGTAATCAATTTTAACCTTATAATGTGGATTTTAGCTGCTATATCTGTAATATATATACTATATCCTCTAGTCAGTATCTTTACTTTTGTAGAGCCACAAAATCTGCTGGATTCAATCACAGGACCTAAAATCATCGATGCTTTAGTTCTAAGTATAATCTCTGCATCAATTTCAACAATGCTGATAGCCATGTTTGGAATACCCTTTGCATTCTGGTTGGCTAGGTATAGGTTTCCAGGCAGTTTTTTATTAAGAGTTGTTGTTATCATTCCATTAGTTTTACCGCCATTGGCAAGCGGTGCACTTCTTTTAGGCGTATTTGGTCCTCAATCAACCATGGGTAGGGTTTTTCCTGAAGTGGAGTTTACGCAGTCTTTATTTGGAGTCATAATAGCCCAAACTTATGTTGCATCTCCATTTATGGTTCTTGCAAGCCTGGCTGCATTTGAATCAGTTGACGAAACATACGAAAAGATTGCACGAGTTTTGGGTAAGAAAAAAATAGAAGTCTTTGTAAAGATTTCGCTTCCATTAGCTAAAAAGGGGATACTCATAGGGTTTGTGATGACTTGGATAAGGGCTGTAGGCGAGCTTGGAGCAACAATAATGATGGCATATAATCCACACACTATCTCTATCCAAATATTTGAAGATAATGCAATTGGTGGTTTGAGGCAGGCCATTCCAAGTATAATTCTGGTCATCTTTCTCTCAGTTGCAATAATGTTTCTGTTCTCTATAATAATGAAAAGATCAGACCATAAAGCAACAAAAAACGTTTTAAACCTTCGGTTATGGAAAGGCAGGAAGAATTGATATGGTGCTGGAACTTGTTAATGTTACCAAGGACTTTCCTGGATTCAGGTTGGGACCCTTGAATTTGAAAATAGAAGACGATAGCATTTTAGTAATGACTGGACCCACAGGAAGTGGTAAAACTACAATTCTTAACCTAATTGTTGGACTGATAAAACCAGATGGTGGTTCAATAATCATCGATGGTGTGGATATAACTAACTTGCCTGTGGAATCAAGAAACATAGGCTATTCGTTTCAAAATCCTTGTCTATTCCCAAATATGAGGGTATTTGAGAACATTGTATTTGGACTTAAAAAAGAGGATAAAAAGAAAAAAGATTTTCAGATAAAAAGGCTTTTAGAAAGCCTTGGGATATTACACCTTTTAAATCGCCATATACACGGACTCAGTGGTGGCGAGATGCAAAAGATAGCCCTTGCACGAATGCTGATAACTGAACCTAAAATAATGCTTATGGATGAGCCTCTTGCTCACCTTGATGATCAAACTAAAAGAAATGTCAGAGTTGATCTTAGGAGAATACTTAAAGAGCAAAGAGTATCTGGCATTTATGTAACTCATTTTGAGGAAGATGTTTATGCTCTTGCTGACTCGATATTGGTGTTAGATAAAGGTTGTATTGAGAGAACGGATACTTTGGGATCGATGTTATCCTATTCTAATCACTCGCCATCGCCATTTTTATATGAAATTTTTAAGGGCGGCTATAACTACCTGGAAGGCAAGGTGGGCGCATCAAAAAATGGTGTTACTACTTTCATAACCGGATCTCATAAAATCGAAACTCTAGGGGAGTATCCAGTTGATTCCACGGTTGGAGTATTGATAAGGCCGGAGGATATTATCCTTTCACTGGAGCTGGTAAAGACAAGTGCGCGTAATGTAATAAAGACAAAAATAACCAGCATTGTTAAGTCACATCTAAAGACTGGAGTTATTGATGTACACCTTGTAACGTATGGCATTCACTTGATATGCAGAATCACAAATGAATCCGTGGTTTATCTTGGAATTAAGGAGGGTGATTATGTTTATGCTATGTTTAAAGCCACATCGCCTAATATAATACGAGATGAAAATAAACAGATAAATCAAAATAGTGATATCTAGAGGTGATAGTTTGATGAATCAGGTTAAAAATAGCTGTCAAACTGCTGAAATAATAATCTATAAAAGATCGTCACATGGAATAATGATTTTCTAAACGGTAACAATATTTATTTTTTTCAAGTTTGTATTATCTAATAAATGACAAGTCATAACAGTATTGAAATAATTTAGATTTTCATAATGCTAAGAATGACTAGTAGACTGCTACTAGCATGATAAGGGTATTTGTTGGCTTTCCTGAAAAACTCGATCAGTTATAATTAATTAATAAAACTAAACTGTTACGATATGAAAAGATCTTTTGCTTTTTTGATTAAACAGTGAAATTGGGTAGTTTTATTTTGGAATGTATATTTTGAATTTTATTTTTGCTATTATAAATAATATACTTTTACTCAGAGGTAATTTGATAAAAACTAACAGAGTTTAAAAAAACTTAAATCATTTATATCATGAATTAACATATGGCGCGGAAGTTATTCCATTTACATTATGCAGTACTGTTTGTCTGTGGTGTTGCTGCAGGCCTATCTGCGTTGGCCATATCTTTGGTTTTCAACATTTCTCTCAATGGTTTGTTTATTCCTGATTTGGCCTCACAAGCATTGATTTCGCTAACTTCAGGTGAAATAGAATCCCAAGCAGTAGGGATACTAGGTGATCTTGCCAAATATTCTTCATTTATCGGCGCGATTATCGTTAACCTGTTATTATATGGCATAATAGGCGTTTTTCTAGGTGTCTTGTTTAACAAGATCAAATCAAACAGGTACATCAACAGGTCAGTTTTCTCATCAATCGTTTCCTATGCTATTTTCCTTGTAATCACAGTGGTTTTGATTATGATAAACACCTTGCCAGGACAAAACATTTCGATCCCGCCCATATCACTTGCCTTCCTGATTTTGCCTCATGTTGCATATGGTTTTATATTCTCCTCATTTTTTGAGAAATTAAGAAAGGATAAAAAGTCTTTATCTTCTGTTGATGAGAGGAAAACACAGGAAATTGATAAATTGACAAAAAGGCAACAAAAGACCTCAATAGCAGCAGAAGTGGATTACAAGAAAAGGGCTTTGCTACGTGCTATTTTGGTTTCAGTAGTTGCCCTGCCTTTAATGTATTTTGGATTGAACCGCATATTCTCAGGTTCAGGACAACAACAGCAAATACCCTCTTCTCCGTCTTCAATATCGCAACTTCCCCAATTAAAATCGAGGCCAATACCCCCGGGATTTGAGGGTCCAAAAATGACCCCATTGCTTGATGCCGAAGTAACACCGACATACCTTTTTTACCGGATAGATAAGAATACCATATTTCCCGTGGTGGATGCAAAAGAATGGGTTCTCACAGTAAAAGGGCTTGTAGATGCGCCATTGAACATAAATTATGACGAGATAAAATCAATGGATTCAATAGAGCAGTTTGCTACGCTTTCTTGCATTAGTAACAAAATAGGCGGTGACTTGGTGAGCACCGCTTTGTGGAAAGGGATCCGTCTCAGAGACCTTCTAGCAAGAGCAAAGGTCAAGCCGGGGGCGAAATATATTGTATTTAGGTGTTCCGATGGGTACGACGTTGGAATACCGCTAGAAAGCGGCCTTATGGATGGGACAATTTTGGCGTATGATATGAATAACGAACCGTTAACAAATGATCACGGTTACCCCATCAGGGCAATAGTTCCCGGGTTTTACGGAATGATGAACCCCAAATGGATTACGGAAATAGAACTTGTTGACAAAACCTATGAAGGGTTTTGGCAGCGTAAGGGTTGGAGCAACAAAAAGAACGAAAACATATATTCGTTTATAGTTACCCCTGGCACCCAAGACATCAAAAACAGATTTCCAAATCTGGTCAATGAAACCTTTGCAGTTGATAAATCAAGTCCAATTGCAGGTGTTGCTTTTGCAGGAGACCGCGGAATATCTAAAATAGAGGTTAGTTCCGATGGAGGCAATACATGGAAATCAGCCACTATCAAAGATCCCTTGTCCAATTATACGTGGGTGCTATGGACTAGTGGGTTTACTCCGAAAGTTGCTGGTGATTATAAAATTGTTGTTAGGGCTACCGACAAAACAGGGCAGGTTCAAACCTCTGAATTTGAAGATCCGTTTCCAGATGGTGCATCGGGGTATAATGCTATAAATGTAAAAGTATGAAAATTGCTGTTAGTGGCATTGTCATTGACAATAACATAACACCATATCATTTTATTTTATCATTAATTAGACATTGAATCAACAATAATGTATTGGGTATCTTTAAAAGATTAGTAACTATTTAGATTCTGTTCACTCTTCAGGTGCAGATTTTGGGTGTTCAAAAATGGGTGGCAAATGGTTGTTGTGGGTTTTGATTAAAAAGCTCTCTTGGTATCGGAAATACATTGGCTTTTTCAGTTCTTATCTTTTGCTTTGTTAACTCCCTAATATCATATCCAAGATAAAATCATCTTGATTCAGGTATGGCATTAAGAACCAAGAATCTACTTCCAATCACGACAGAGTATTTTGGGGTCAGTCCGTACCCCACTCGGTCCATTGCAAATCAATATCGATGATTACTTTCCTTGTAGGAAATACAAATACAACCTATTATACATGGGATAAAACTGTTTGAAGTAGATACAATGAGAAAAACAGTTAAGAAAAGGTCTAATAAACAGAGCCTAATATGAAATACAAAAGTTTCTTCTTCAGTAGAACATATTATATTATAAATTTATATCCAGCAAATCTAAAAAAAGATATTTATTTTTAATGAAAAGTATAAAACTAAGACTTATTGTGTCATCATTATGGTTAATCCAAGAGCTTGGCTTGCAGAAGCGATAGGTACCTTTAGTTTAATTTTTTTCGGAACACTATCAATTACATTGGCAGCTGTTGCTTTCGGTGGCACAGATAATATAGCTGCTTTAGTAATGATTTCCTTAGCACATGCCTCCATAGTTGGAATAATGGTTTATACATTTGGTCATATATCTGGAGCTCACATTAATCCTGCAGTAACAATTCCACAGGTATTGACAAAAAAATTGAACCTAAAAGATGGCATAGGCTATATTTCTTTTCAAATTATTGGAGCAATAATTGGGGCTCTTGCACATAAAGCTATATTACCCCAAGGAATAGAAGTCCACTTTGGTACACAAACGGGTCCAAGTCAGTTGCTTAATTTTAATCCTATTTCTGGTACTATAGTTGAACTAATATTCACATTCTTTTTGGTAACTGTTATCTTTATGGCTGCAATACATAAAAAAGCAATATCTTCTTTGGCTGGAATCTCGATAGGTGGGATAATATTCTTACTTCACCTAGTGGGCATTCCATTAACAGGAGCGAGTATAAATCCTGCAAGAACTTTTGGTCCTGCTCTTGTTTCGGGTTTTTGGGATTACCATTGGATATATTGGATTGGTCCTATAATGGGTGGGATAATTGCAGGAGTAATAATGAATTACATTTTCTTCAGAAAAGAAGATAAGATAGTCGGAGAAGAAGCAGAGGAACTCCAAGACAAATAAGAACTATTTTTGATTATGATAATCCTATTGATGTCCCATTTTATGATGCACCTATTGAGCAGGCAAAAGAGAATAAACGTAATAGACAGCAAAGGACATTGTAATCAATCTAGAGTAAATGTTTCACTTGACAATGTACAAATACAAATTTCTTCGATTGGTCTTGCCAATCGTGTTTGCAATGTCCTTATTTGCTTTAAGTGTTGAAAGTTCATTTGCAGCTTTTCGTAATATCGAAATCCATTCGCCAACATCGTCAGGCACAAATACAAATCCTGTCTTGAATTTGACTTTTTACCAATCCATTGGTGAAGCCAGGCACTGTGCCGGATACAAAATGGGTTAGTTGAACATAACCTACTCAACATGGTGCAAATGATATCTTTTATTTCCTTTTAGTATAAAAGACAGTCTAAGGCTCTGCAACTTCTTTTGGCATTGAGTATAAGCATGAGTGAGATATGAATTTCCACTCCTGGATAAACCTTTTGCCTCCCTAGAATAACCTTAGGCTATTTTTATTTAATTATTGATATTATCTTAATAACTGTTTAAACTCATTATTACTTGTGGCAAACAGGCAATCTATAAAAAACCATACAAAATTGTTGTTTAAGCCAAATAAAAGACATTCTCAAATAGGGCAATACCAAGATAAACTGCTAAATCACCTGTCAACTGTCCCGATATTTTACCTGTCAGATTACAGATATGGAGGATGTACAACATTCACAGCTCATTTGATTTGCCTGTTGCAAAAGAAACATGTTTTCTATCTTACACAAGATTTTGAAAAAGAAAAAGGTAATTTCGGCTATGGAATAAGGTATCAGAAGAAACCCCTACAATTCCAGGACAATGTAAAGTTTTTATTGCGGAAATGTATAGAAATTTCCATAGAATTCCAAAACTGGAAAATAAAGACGCTACGATTGTCGGTCTCAATATCGAGGATAGAGCCACACAAAAACATAGACATGATGTTAAAGGCAAATAAAAACTAGAAAATCCAATCAGGATATATGGACTAACAAACCCTTACTATGTGTCTACAGGGTTAAGAAACCTTGATTTTGACAAGCACTATTATTGTATGTTTGACAAGTCATTTGAGCGGGTGTCTAGTATCCTAGGCATATCAAAATTCATGGTTGATTTGTCAGAAATACCCAATGACGGGGAGGGACCCAGTACACATTCCTGGAAGCCATATACAATGACAGTGCAATAATACTCAACAGGAAATGGATTGATAGCATTGACAGGAAATACCGAGACTTTAAGGAAGGACACAACTGTTACGCTGTGCATCGTTTCAGATCCAAGGTCAGGCGAGATAACCGGTTTTAATGCTGACACAGGAGCCTTGACATACACACCAAGCGATGGCTTTAGCGGCACAGACAGGTTCACCTTTAAGGCTAACGATGGGTCAGCAGACAGCAATACAGCTGAGGTGCCCATCATGGTAACAAACGTATCAGAAGATAATGAGGCAGCCAATTCAATCATCACACCCCCCAGCAGCAACAACAACGGCAATATTGATGGCGGAGGCGCTAGTGATTAATTTTAATGCCTTACTCCACGACTAACGAACAAAGGCTTGAATTTTTTCCTCATCTTATCTTTAACTTAATTATTGAGAATTAGATTCCCGAGTTTTGAGGACAAGGTTCAAGTCAAGTCCTCTTCGGGATATTAATTCTATCAACAAAACAAGAATTATTCATTTCCTTAAATAATACATTCTACAAGATAACCTGATGGATTCCAATACCACTCTCTACGCTTATCTTGAGTTTGAACATTTTGAGAATTCTTATCGATATATTACTTTTTTTCAATTATAAAATGTATATTGGTTCTTTAACCTTTATACAGAATGATAATAATGTATTTTGTTTTAGAAGTAAAGGTAGTGGCAATCATATAGGAATAAGATTATCATGACTATATTTAATATCATTACCAAAAATCAAAACTATAAACCTTTGGAAAAGTTCCATACCATTTTTGCCGCATATCCCACTCGGGCTACAACATAACAGAGTTCAAAATTTTTCCATATACCATCAAATTAAAGCTATTCACATGCTGGTTCTATAATCACATCTACAAGTGATATGGATGCTTTAAAAATTATATGCCTTACAATAAACTGAAACCTAATCCCACTCCTATGGTTGGCATAGGGAAAGGTCATGTCCATTTAAGAGTGCTTCCAGGTTGCAAAATATTTTATTTAGACGATGGTAACCGACCTTATTGTGAAGACTGGAGTTATATTGATACAGTAACTGAGATGACGAACCACATGCAACAGAAAATCCACCGCCAAGCCCTCCCGGAATAGATTTTCTTGGGCGTTATAAAATTATAATTTTGTTTGCAGACAATTTTGCCATATCGTAAATTGGTACCGCCAAAAACTAAACTCCTATCCTCAACGCCAAAGGGTGGGACAGAGCCAAAAGTTTGGCTTTTGCATAACAATCGGTAAAATGCTTGCATTGTCGCAGCATGCGTAAACTCACTGGCTTTTCCCGTCTGTGTCATTGGAGAGGGTTGACCTGTGGGGGGATCAGGGGTTGGCATGTTGGCCATTGGTTACGTTATTGGCACAGTCTGCGACCTTGCACATAAGCGCTGTAGCAAATCACAAACTTCCTGTGGAAAGACCACTACGCCGATTCGAAAGCCCTCCAACTACATTATATATAACTTCATTGTATTATGATGGTGTGTTGCATTTGTATTGGAGAACACATGTGGTACTTGGTATACTGAACTTATAATAATTCACCTTAAGTATATCTATCGCCGAATCTTATATATGTGTCATA
>JADDOQ010000068.1 GCA_016782315.1 Nitrososphaeraceae archaeon
AAAATCGGATTCATCAATTTCATCCTGTGCATCTGTCAGGTGATCTAAAATCTTGTCAAAACAGTTTGGTGCGCAATCCAACGTGGAAGTTAATGCTGCTGCGTTTTGATATGGCTGTACTGCTAACCCCACTGCGAGCACTGCTACTATTGTGAACATGGATAATGTTTTATTGTTTTGATTCAATGTATTGTAATTTTGAAAAACTATAAACTTAAGAGGTTTATATGAATTTCTGCATGTAAATTATGTATGTTTTTATTTATGTGAATAATTCTATCCAAAGAAAACTAAAAATGTACTAAAACATTTATCTATATCATATGTTCCAAATTTTTATTTGATCACTTATTATGGTTGGGATAAACAACACAAAAAAATTTTAGCGGTTTTGATAAAATTTATGGTCTGTCTTTAGCGTAAATCAATAAAAAAATGATAAAGAATCTATTCCTCTTGGGTGCTTGTTTCTGTGGACGGTCCGTTGGTTGTTTGCTCTAGCTGACTTATTAGCGCTTTAATTGTGGCTAATTCTGACTGTACTCCTAGATAATCGGCGTCTTCAAGTTTCTCCTCAGCTGCCTTTACATGCTCTGAAACCTCGTCAAAACAGTTTGGTGCACAATTCAATGTAGTGGTCAATGCCGACGTATTTTGATATGTGTGCGCTGCAATCCCAACAGAGAACACAGCAACCATTGCGAATATGGATAATATTGTATTGTTCTTATTCATGGTGCTACTGATTTATCTATTTAAAATTTAAGAATTTTATAGAATTTGAAGGTTATAAATATAATATGGTTACTATACTATTAAAAATCCAAAAATACCACAGTATAATTCTCATTGTTCAAACTCAAATAAAAATGCTGTGTAAGATGTTGCTTACGCCGGATGCCATTTTTGTTCACTGATGTTTTTGTAAATTCCCTGGCGACGCATAAGGTGAATCTATTGTGGTTGTGTATGTTATCTTGGCCAAAAACAATACCTTTTAATGCTTTTCAAATTGTTTTATGGAATAGATTGCGGTTCCGTTTCATTGATTGTTTCTTGGTCGAAGATTGGCCAAATCAATTCTGTAAACCTGAGACTATCTCTATTGCCTGGCATTATTAGTGAACCTTTGATTTGTTCTTTCTGGATAAACTTTTGATGGTTATCTAACACCTTTTTTTGTTTTAGGTGTGTATATTACGTTTGCAAAGTTTTTCTATTCGTGTTTGCTATATTCTTTATGTCGGTATCAAGAAATGTTAACATTTCACTTGCTGATGATAAGGTGATTAGAAAGGGGTCGGGAATTCAACTTATCTTTGGAGTAATGATTTTGATAATTTCAGTATTGTTGCAATTAGTCACAAATTGGGGTTTATCTATATGCATTGTTACCTATTGGTATTTTTTTTAGTAATCTCATCATTCTTGATAATTATCAATCAATATGACCGGGATGTTGTTTTGAGGCTCGGTGTTTACAAAAGACAGATAAGGCCCGGAATACATACCCCAATTCCGCTGATAGATAATGTTCTAGTTATTGATATTAGAGAAAAGGTACGGGAATTTAATGCGGGGAGAATGCTGACAAAGGACAATGTCCCTGTGACAATTGATGCTATTCTGAGGTACAAAATAATAGATGAGCGGGCTAATGACGCTTTGCTGAATGTTGAGAATTTCAATGAGGTGATAAAACAGGTTTCCCAAACTACATTGCGTAATAATATCGGCTCTTCGCTATTTCAAGAAATACTTTCAAAGAGGGAGGAAATCAACTATAACATCAAATCCGTAATTTCAAAAGAGTCTTTTAATTGGGGTATTATGGTAACAGGTGTAGAAATAAGACAGGTAATAATACCACAGGAACTAGAGTCTGCGATGTCGATGCAGGCACAAGCTGAACGGGAAAAACAGCAAGAGTCACATACGGTGAATCGGAAATACAGGTGGCTCAAAAATTCCTTGATGCATACAAAATATACTCAAATAACCCTGTTGCGTATGCCTTAAGACAGTCAAATATGTTATATGAGACAATGAAAATCCATGAGAATGCCATAATTACGATTCCATCTGAAAGTTTGAATTCCATGGGCTTTGGAAATTTAGGCACCACCGTTGCTTATTTGCAAAATCTAAAATCTGGCCTGGATGATAAGTTTAAAAAAGATGACTAGGATCTAGGTTGGTTTGTTTTTTTTTATTCTGACATGATTTGTCTGTTTATTATTCTACCATTTGATGTCGTGGATACATCAGCCTAACACTTGTTGCTCATTTTGAAGGAATATGCTAAAATTCATGACCGTAAAATGGGTCTTTTTTTGCATATCTGCATGTGTTGTTATTGTTGTTATGCTGTGTTATAATACTTCGCCATATTGAATTTACCCCGATATGCTAAATATTGTCATTAAATGCATCATCATCAGTAATAATAATAGTAATAATAATAATTATATAGCTTTACAATTATACTATTGTATACCAGAAATAGATAATGAAGACGATAACTCCTTTGGCGGCATGCTGAAGAGATTAGATGAGGATGATGTCAAAATAACTGTTCAATTAGATGTGATAAAACGTGGTAAGCGCGTAACAACTATTAAGGGTTTTACCAATGAAGAGCAAATTGCTAGTACGGCACATGAACTAAAAAAGTCTATAGGAACAGGTGGAACATATAAAAATGGAATAATTGTATTGCAGGGCGATCATAGATCTAAAGTAACCGACTTTCTTTTATCCAAAGGCTTTGATAAAGATGCAATAGAAGTCATATAAATAAACTTTCAACTTCCTTGTTTTTTGAAAGATGGCTCACAAGTTGAGGGCCATTTCAAATGTTAAATTAATATAAATTGTTTCTAGTATTCAAGTATTGTCTTAGTGAGTAAAAAATACTACTTCACCTTTATGTGGAGGATCCTGTCTTAATACCGTTTTATAACATGGCGGTATAAACCCTATAACAAAATATCATAGCTACAATATGATTGAATTACCTTTACCGTGTGATGTAATAAGACGCCTGTAGAAAATTAAGATATTAGCATATGTTAGATGGTTATGCTAAAACTGTTATAATTGATCGAACTAAGTTATGTGAAGAATCTGAATAACTTTTAATACGTGTTTTATTTGTAGTATATGTTCAATAAAAAATATACAAAAACATCATTAAGTAACATTAAATATATCTTTATGGTAGCTGCGATTGCATCTGTTCTTGTTTTAGGCACAGGATACAGCTCAATGCAATCCTTTTGGACTTTGGTAGGATTAGGCCTTTTAACTGAAGTTACCCAAAGCGCAGAATGCTTAGCAACCCTAACTGAAGAACAACAGGCAGCTCTTTTTCAGGCATTAGATGTCAATAGTATTGAGGCAGCCAACATAGCCATAGAAGAACTATCTGCAACTGCATTGTTACAAAAATTAGTAGATAAAGTTGGCTTAACATTGGATGCAGCACAAGCCATATTAGGATGCTTAGGTGTTGATACAGATTTAATTAACATGGACGTATTTGAATCGACTCCTACAGATCCAACATCTACAGATCAATAGATTAAATACCAAAGACGTATCAAGAACTAGAAACACAAATAATGCCTTGCTGGCCGTAGGATTGGCAGTCAAACATTATTTTTTTATAAAGTTCTTTAACTAATTCTATATAATAAATAATATTTTTTAATTGATGCATCTAGTCATTTTTATAGTCAAGTCACTAAAACATTTTTTGTTATTCATTCACTCTTTTTTATTGAGTATATTTAGATTGGAATATTAAAAACATGTTTTTCTAATACAGTTGAAATAGATACATAATAGTCAATAATATGATGAATGCATAATCTTTTTGTAATTGCCATTGAATATGCTAGAATCTCCTATAGATTACCGATATAGGCATTAGCCACGCGGGCCCGCATCAAATTTGACCGTTTATTTGGTTTCATACCCAGAAAGCAAGTTAATTATTTTTTCTTATGATGTTGATATAAAATATTCAAAAATGGCTTTATTCTAAAATCTAATACCACAGAATTTTGATTATTGCAATTAGTTAACAAACCTACTATATGTTTATTCAAAAACAAAGATCGAATAGAACGACTCTTTTCATAACAAAAACAATAGTACTAAATATGGTAAAACCTATCTCTGGATTCAATTTCCTTTAATGATTCAAAGGGTGGTTAATTGAACTACTGTTTTATTGCGCGTTAATATTAATCACATAAAATGAAAGATGATGTGATGACACTGATTTTGATGTGGCAGAGTCCAAATGGTGACAGTTGTTGGTATTTTGAGTACATGTTTGTATGGAATTTGTAATTTACTATGACTTTTCAATTTTTTCTTGTAAATTATTTGATCATAAATATATGTATAATGAGTTTAATCAAGATATGGGAAATAATGGTTATGGGTCAGACATTAATTGGGATGAGGTCATAAAAAAAGAAGCAAGAGGATACAATGATATAGACCTTGGAGAAATCCAGCATGTGGACAGGGATAGCATTACTACACAAAAGGGAAACCTACACAAAGACCGATTTTACATACCGAAAAAATTTGTCCAACGATTTGATGGGAATACGCTGTGGTTTACCTTGACAAGTGAGGATCTAAATCTGTACAAAATAGACAGAGCCCAATAAGCAATGTGAGGGAATGAAAAAGGAAAAATTCCCTACACAAATTGTTTTGTATTCCATGTTGCTTACCAAAGGGTGATTCTTTGATATTGTTGATGCTGCATCATCATCTTCATCAACATGATTTATTTTTGCAGGTTAAAACATTGTGTTTTGCTTATATTTTTTCAACAAGCTTATTTTACCCTCTAAAAGATCGACCAAATGATAATTTGGTTGGCAACATTCAATGATCTTGATCCATTGCTCGTGCCGAAGTTTTATTTTGATTGGCGTATGAGGATACGATGGTGAAGATAGGCTTATTTTGTCTCTGGATTTGTCTAAAGCTTTGTATATGTTTTTTATCTTGCTGCTGCTTGTTTTTTCTATGCCGTCATGCAGGCTGACTAGTATTTCAGTAACATCACCGTATGTTAGGGTTATCTCAAACAATGGAATTTGGCCCATTTGGGTTCACCTGTTCCAGTTTAGTTTTTCTCCTGGTCTCGTTTTTTTACCCTGGTTTTTGTGATTTGCCTAAATATGTTTTCGTTTCCTTTCACAGATTCTAATTCATGTTCTCAATTATAAGAAATAACGAAAAATTGTGACACATATTGATCTGTTTAAATGTGATTTAAAAAAAGATAGTGATGTTCTTACCAAAACATTCTCAACAATGGTTTTTGTTTCCCTTGGGGTTGAACACATCAATAAACAGGCAAATAAACTCTTGAGGTTGATTCTTTAGTTTTCGATACCAATGCATATGTTGCTTTTCTCTCCAATACCCATAAGATTAAAAATACATGTTTATGGCAAAGGCCACAAAACCAATTTTGTCTGTGAGGGTGTGAAAATCTGTATGATGCTGTTAATTTATGTGTGGGTATTGATTTGAAAAGGTTTGGAACAGATTGCTGTGGGATTTGTAGTCTTGTTGCTGTGGAGGCTGGTTAACGCTGTTTGGCAAAACACCTACGAGCAGATTGGCTCTAAAACTGTTGATAAAGCAGTTAGACATGTTGAAACGGGACCTGTAATTTCAGATCACTGTATGCAATGCTCTCCATTTGTTTTGTTTTGTTCTGTTTATCGACAGGTGCTGTTTAGGATGTGCAGTGTCGGTTTTGCAGTGAGTGACAAATTCTATTAATCTTCAATTGGGTGGCAATATGCTCATGACAAAAATATGACTATCGGTTCTGCTTTTTTATTACGCAAATTAGTTTGTATATTGTTTGCGTCACAATTTTTTTTTCGACACTGCAAACACCGATAAGTTCCTGAATGTAAAAATATGTTTTTAGTAGTTGATTCTTGTTTTTTTCTCAAAATCCTTTGTTAGGTTTGTTATGTTGGAAATGTCCTGGCCCCTCGTCTGATCAACCATTTTTTTAAATGATCCTTGCTGGTTGTTTTGTATGTCATCTAGATTTTGATTTCTCATTTTGATTGATTTGAATATGCTGTTGTTTAGCTGTTCGACTTCACTTTGAACTATGTTAGGGACCCGGTTGCCCAGTTCTAACCTGTCGTCTTGATGTGGGTTTAGTCTTTTAGCGCGGTGGTTGATAAAATCCATGTTTCTAGCTATATGTCAATCTAATAAAAATATTCTTTTTGAATGGTCCCAAGTCTTTGTCAACACCCTTTGAATTGAACTAATTTTCTACCATGTCAGGTTTTTTACCTGTTTTCAAAGATAGTATATTATACAATAAATGATACAAAAAGGCTGAACCCCCAAACTTGTGGATGCCAAAACAAATCTGTTGAGGATATGTTTCTTTGACTATCATGCATCCACATGCACTATCATGATGAAAAAAACACATCGTGTTTTTTTCCTTTGCGTATGTCACAAAGCGAAAGAAAGGATCAATATCAAATATTCCTCCTTCCTGTTATGGGCTAAAACCCATAGAAACTACACTATGGGATTTGAGGAGATTCCAACTGAAAACCCGTCTACAGCTGATAGTTTTCCCCTCCACACGATTGCTTGGGTTGGTGTGTTTGAATTGACGTTTCTAAAAGTCACATTTTCTAGATAGATGTATTTTAAATTCTGCTGGTTTTTTTCTTGCTTTTTCAATTCATTGATAAAGCTAACGTATTCTGTGTGGTATTCATTCCATTTGTCTAGCTCTTCTGGATTTTTTGCAGTTAATTGACTGTCATCAAAATCATACATTTCTATCATTTTGTCATAGTATATCTTGGATTTGGTTAAATTTCCTGTAATGACTGAACCGTTCATACATATGGTAATTCCAGCACCTATTCCTGTTTCCTCCACTTTCATTATCAAAAACTCTAGTAACGCGTCGTTGTCGCTCATGGTTTTTGAATGGTTTCAAAATATTTAAACGAAATTGGTTTCGTGGGCCTTTCCATCCAACATTTGTATTTAGCAGTGGGTTGCATACCCGTAGGGAAGATTGTTGTGGTATGGTGGTTATCAGAAACCCGAAAGGGAAAGACAAAATAAATGGTTTGGTATTTTGTTGTGCTGTGATGCTTAAAATGATCGATCCAAACCCGCCTCCTCCTCCTCCTCCTCCTCCTCAACCAAACCAAGGAGATCCGTTCCACAACCAGATCCAAATAATCCTAAACCTGTGCCTTTAGGCAACCAATAACCTCAAAAATTTTCCACATGTTCTTTATCATTTGACACAATAATTTTACCATCTTTTGTAATAATGGGGACCCGCAGAAGCAGCAGAGAGAAGGATATACTTATTGTGGTGACTCAGTTGTTGTTTGTTTTATTTAGAACCTTTTTAGTTTTGCCTCGATACTCTATAAACTTTGAGGTGAAGTTGTTGTTTGTTTTGCTTTATTTAGCTAACCTTCTGTGACTTTGGTGTTTTTGCATATTCCCCAAAAGCATTTTTGACTGTTTTTTAAATAAAGCACAGAAATATGATGCTGTTTGTTTTTAAAATCCAAATATTTTATATCTTTTTTACCACAAATGACATAATTTTATAAATGGCATGAAAACTTTTATTAATATGCCCAAGATATGAACTTTATCAAAAAATGAGGTATAATTATCGTTCGAAACTGTTTGCTTTTACCATGGTTTTTGGATTAGCTTTGGCTGTTTTTGCGTTGTATTTCAACCAGGCGTATGCGGTGGAAACTCCAGCGCCAGCTGACAATGGGATAACCAAACCCTTGTTGGCAATAGCTGCAGCAATCGCAATTGCAGGGGGCTTGATTGGAACTGGAAATGCACAACAGGGAATTGGAGCCGCAGGCATGGGTATAATAGCAGAGAAACCAGAAAAATTTGGGCAGGTCCTGTTCTTTTTCGTTATCCCAGAAACCCTTTGGATTATTGGATTTGTACTTGGAATCATTCTGCTGCTGGGAATATTGTAGTTGGTGTATGGATGCATGACAAACCTAGATACTCTTATCCTTGAGATAGAAAAAAGAAAGGAAAACGAAATAAACCATTTGGAAACTGTATTGGCCAAAGCAAAAAAAGAGATTGAACAGGCAAGGGAGACCAAAATCAACGAGCTACAAGATCACTATTTGAATGAGGCAAAAACAAAATCAAACAGGGAGGCAGCCAGAATAGTTGAATCAGCCAAATTAAAGGCAAAAAAAATTTTGTTTGAGGCGATTAACGCAAATATGGACACCACATTTAAAACCATAAAAAATGAGATGAAAACTTTCGCGCAAAAGCCTGAATACAGAGAAACACTGCAAAGAATGGTTAGCTACGCAAAAAACACCTTAGGACCCGATATTGTAATCCACTGCCGTGAAGGCGACCGTTCTGTTTTGGGGGAGATGAATGTTCCGATTGGCTCCTCAATAAACACCTTGGGGGGAATTATAGCTGAAGACAATGAGGGTAAAAAGGAGCTTGACCTAACTTTTGAGGAGTTGTTGAGAACAAGTGAGGACAAGGTAAAAAGTTTTCTGCTGGAGAAGATGGCGGTGGAGCAGCAAAGATGACAACATCATCGTATTCATCCTCATTTGGAAGGCTGCAGTCCCTATCTGCGAATTTTCTGTCCAAAGGTGATATCCAAAATTTGGTTAAAGCCAAAGATGTTGATGAGATGACAAGGATACTTCAATCTACATGGTATGGGCCTGAAATAGAGCGAGCTTCAAACCTTTATTCACCTCCGGAACTCTTAGAGGTTGCCCTAAACCGACACCTTGTCGAAATAAACAAAATTGTATTGGAGAGTGCACCGTTTAGTGGAAAAACCGCAATCAGATCGTACCTGCTAAAATGGGACATATACAACATAGAGCTAATTCTCTCCTCAAAGATTATTGGACGTGCCATCACTGAGACTGAGCCTTTTTTGATCTCAAGCAGAAACTATCCTGCAGGCATTTCCGCAGGCAATATCTCGCATGACGAAATGAAAATCATCCTGTTGCAGCCTGATCTTGAAAGCGTTGTAAACTACCTTGTAAAATACAAATACGGCACCATAATATTGCAGCATTTCGATAGTTTCCAGAAAACAGGGGACCTCAGTCCTATGATGCTAGACCTTGTGGCGTATTATTATGCCAATTTAATTGAATCACTCAAGTTTTTCCAAGGCGACGAGGCAATCATACGCGATCTATTCAGGATGCAGATAGACAAAAAGAACATAATGAGCCTGTTGAAATGCAAGGACTCAAACCTAAACAGGGATCTGGTTGCTAAACACCTGATAGAAGGGGGGCATGTGTCTCTAAATGATCTAATGGATATGTTTGGATCCAAGAATGCTGAAGATTTTGTAAACAGAATTGAAGAGCATCTTAATTTGGGTGATCTGCTGGAAACGTACAGAAAAACCCATAGCCTAATTGATTTCGAAGTCGCCTTGGACAAATTCGCAAGCCTATCTTATGTACAAAAACTAAAAAGCATCTCACTTTCAATTGGGTTTATCTTTCACTTTATCATTGTTGCGGAATTTGAGTGGGATAACATAAAGAGGATTGCATATGGGAAGCGTTATGGCATATCAATGGATCGCATAAACTCGATGCTGATTTTTGAGTGAATATATATGATGTCATCTTCAGAACATGAGTTAGAATCAAAGGACCTGATTGCCGTTGTTGGCGAGCGTGAGCTTGTAATAGGCTATCGCCTTTTGGGAATCAATGACACCTTTTTAGTTGGCAAAGACAGCAGCAATGAGGCCACCAAAACCATGGAGATGCTTTTTTCCTCCCACAAGTTTGCGATGATTATTGCAAGCAGTTTCATACGTGACTCCCTCCCTCCATTGTTTAAATTAAAGGTTGAATCGTCATTGCGTCCGCTAGTTCTCTTTATGCCCTCGCTTAACGGAAACATGAATGAGGAATCATTGTCTTCTTTAGCTAAGCGTGTGCTTGGGATAAATATCTAAAGGGGGTATGATCAAGATGAACACTAGTAATTCAAACGCAATTATTTCACGTATTTCAGGGTCAGTTGTTGTAGCAACCGGCATAGAAGGAGCACAGATGTTTGATGTGGTGCGCATTGGGGAATTAGGCCTGCTTGGGGAAATTATCCGCCTTGAAGGAGCCAACGCCACCATACAGGTCTATGAGGATACAACAGGCCTGCGACCGGGGGAAAAGATTGTCAATACGAAAAGACCCCTCTCTATACAGCTTGGGCCTGGTTTGTTGACGTCCATTTATGATGGAATCCAGCGTCCACTTGATGTCTTGAGGTACAAAAGCGGTGATTTCATCAGCAGGGGAATTTTTATTCCCGCTTTGGATCAGCAAAAAAAATGGGAGTTTATTCCCACAAAGAAAAACGGCGAAAGTGTTTCTCAAGGTGAAATTATCGGTGAGGTTCAGGAAACCCCCTTAATCAAACACAAAATAATGATTCCGTATGGCATTCAGGGCCAACTATCTGAGGTTAAGGAGGGAAAATACACCGTAAACGAAAATGTCGCCAAAGTGAAAACATATAGCTCTGTGGTGGACATTGGATTGTCCAACTGGTGGACCGTAAGGATTCCGCGACCTGTCTCAAGCAAACTTCCACCCGAGTCTCCTTTGCTTACTGGCCAGCGTGTCCTTGACACCTTTTTTCCTGTTGCAAAAGGGGGGACTGCTGCTATACCGGGACCCTTTGGAAGTGGGAAAACAGTAACCCAACAGCAGCTTGCAAAGTGGGCAGACAGCAGCATAATTGTTTACATAGGCTGTGGCGAAAGGGGAAACGAAATGACCGAAATACTCACTACCTTTCCGGAACTAGAGGACCCCAAGTCAAAACGACCACTAATGGAGCGAACAATACTTGTTGCGAACACCTCCAACATGCCAGTGGCGGCACGTGAGGCAAGCATCTACACCGGTATCACCATGGGGGAATACTATAGGGATATGGGGTATGATGTCGCATTAATGGCCGACAGCACCTCAAGATGGGCAGAAGCCCTGAGGGAAATCTCAGGAAGGTTAGAAGAAATGCCTGGAGAGGAAGGCTATCCCGCATACCTGGGGAGGCGTTTGGCGGAATTCTACGAAAGAGGCGGCAAAGCAGTTGTTGTG
>JADDOQ010000069.1 GCA_016782315.1 Nitrososphaeraceae archaeon
GGAGTGGAGATAATTGATTTGGATCTTGGTAGAATCGATTTAGTTAGAAACGATCTTCCTTTATTAAAAAACAGAAGGGCAGACTTATACAATTTAAGACAAAAAAATGTTTTTTAAAATTTTATTATTTGAAGTTTGTTTATCCGTGACTTTGGTTTTCTATAATTTATTTGATGAATGTTTTAAACAGTATGTTTTATAGTGTCGGAAAACGATAATAATGCCGTGATATTATATACATAAGGTTTTAATGTTTACCTTTCTTTTTGGATTTTCATGTGGTTAATTTGTCTTGACTTGGTTTTCTATTAGGCAAATACAAGTCTTTCTCCATTTTATCATTTGAACTAATTAACCCGTGCTATTTTTTCATAATGGATGATTTTTACAAATTTTGACTTGAAACATATTATTCTTCAAATCAATATCACGACAGTAGTATTATTACTTGTATTGTTTTCTATTTTATGGCGTTTAGATTATCTAAACTATAATAAGACATTTAGAACACTATCATGGTTATTGAATACGCTTAATTTATTGAAAATAGACAAAAATTAAATCCAATAAACTAAGTTGTCCTTTTTTTATAACAGAATGGCAACACAATATGAAATTAAAATGGAAAGTCAGTTAGTTCGATTATGGCACATACATATTAAATCACCACCGATAAACTTATTTATTTGTTGTATTACACTTTACATTTTTATTATGCTAAAGCCATTTGTTAATAATGGTTGAAAAGGTCTGTGTTCTGGGTGCTGGTAGTACAAAATATGGCAAATTAAATGAAAGCATTATTGAAATATCTCTTAATGCTTCCAAGAATGCCATTGATTCGGCTGGAATAACTCCAAGAGATATAAAGGCTGGATATATCTCAAATGTTTTTGGCGTTGCAGACCATCAAGTACATATGGCTCCTGTAATCATGAGTAACCTAGGGATACCTGATGTCCCTGGATTAACTATAGAATCCGCATGTGGATCTGGATCGGTTATGTTTAGGGAAGCCTATGCAAATATTGCTGCAGGGTTCTATGACTGTGTTATTGCTCTTGGTGTTGAAAAAATTACACACACAGGAACTGCTGAAAGTACCACATTATTTTCCTATTGTTCTGATTATTTTTATGAGGGTGGAAATGGAGCTTCATTTCCAGGTCTTTTTGGCTCTATGGCTAGAGCATATCTTGCAACATATAAAGCCACTGAAGAAGATTTAGCCAAAATAGCTGTAAAAAATCACGAAAATGGATTTTTTAATCCTAAAGCACATATTCGAAAAAAAATAACTGTAGATGATGTATTAAACTCGCCTGTTGTCGCGTCTCCATTAAAAATTTATGATTGTTGTCCTTTTTCCGATGGTGCATCTGCTGTTATATTATGTAGTGAAGAATTTGCAAAAAAAAGCGGGAAACCTTATATTGAAGTTATCGGATCTGGAAGAGGCGCGTCACCTGCAGCTGTTCAATCAAGAAAAGATATCACAACTATCCCAAGCACTGTTGAGGCTGCTAAACAAGCCTATAAAATGGCTAATCTCGCTCCTAAAGATATTGACTTTGTGGAAGTTCATGACTGCTTTACTATAGCTGAGCTCATAGATATAGAAGATTTGGGATTTTTCCCCAAAGGTTCTGGTGCTCAAGCAATTAGAGAAGACCGTACCACATTAAAAGGCGACATTCCCGTGAACCCATCTGGTGGTTTAAAATCTAAAGGTCATCCAATCGGTGCAACAGGTGTAGGACAAGTTGTTGAAGTGTTCGAACAGTTTACAAACAAAGCTGGTGAGAGAACCGTTAAAGATGCAGAAATAGCAATGACTCATAATTTTGGTGCAACGGGAGCCAGTGCTGCTGTTCATATTTTCAAAAAAATGAAATGATGAGAAAGAATAAGGAAGATTAAATTGTCTAATGTTAATTTGAAAAAACAAAGCTCAAGAGAGCAATTTATAGAATATGCCAAAACTGGCAAAATATTGGTTAATCAATGCATAAAATGTAATAATCTTCTTTTAGAAACTATGTATTATTGTGACAAATGTTTTTCCAGTTCATTTAAACAAGTATCCTACACAGGTACAGGTAAAGTGGTTACGTATACAATACAATCTGTATCTCCTGAAGGATTTGAAGATGTTGATTCCTTTGCATGGGTTGTTTTTAAATTGGATGAATGTGGACTAAATGTTTCCGGATTTTTGCCTGGAATCTCATCGCCAAATGATTTACCATTGGGCACTCCAATCAAGGTAATTGATTTTAGTGAAAAACATGGCTTGGTGTTGGAAAAACTAGAAGCCTAATCTAATAAGCTAAAATTAATCTTCTTTTTTGTTTATAGAGTTTAACATTCGTTTTTAACAAATATCTTTAAGACAGAGTAATAGATGGAAAAAAGCGGTCAATTCTATTATGATGTTAATAATGCTATATCCGTAATAAACGCACAAATTTCGCATTTAAAATCAATAGATACGAAATTTTCTGCAATGGATACTAATTTTAGTTCAAAAATTGCCCAGAATATAAAATTAGGAAATAATGCCCGAGCAAATGTAATAGCAAATGAGTTGTCTGCCATGAGAAGATTAAGAAAAAACACACAAAATGTCAGTTTAGCCTTGGAAGTCGTTGCTATACGATTTTCAACTATAACTGAATTTTCAATGATGATGGATACAATTAATCCCACTGTAGAGATGTTAGTGGATATCCAAAAGGATCTTTCAAAAGCTGTCCCATCTGCCACTGAAGTTATATCTCAAGTTCATACCTTATCCAGTGACGTATTAATTAATTCCAGCATTAATACTGATGTAGGCAAAATTGGTGCTGTAGTCGATCAGGATGCGTTATCTATATTGAGTGATGTGCAAAATAGCCTTGAGGATGAAGCAAAAGAAAAATTACCTGAGGTGCCGGAATCTATTATTTCTAAACGATCTCATATTAATTTAAAAGATGATATTATAAACAGCGGGCAAGTTTTACTAGAAAATTAGGATTGCACTGTTCTAGTAATTTCTAATATATTTTTTTTATCAGTTTTATTTATATATCAATACTTGAACTGCATCTTATAATTGAGGATAACGTATCTGCCCGCGTCGGAAACTAAACGAGGTATTATGGAATCTACCTCTAAAAGAGTAAGAATGATTTTTTCAGTAATGGCAAGTCCTAATAGGATTGATATACTACGTATTCTGAATTCCAAAGGGCCTTTAACTTATTCCGAATTAAAATCATTGGCAGGGTTCCGATCTAAAAAGGAGTCTGGGAAATTTGCTTATCATTTAAGAAAGTTGTTAAGACAGTCATTGATAGGCCTAAATAAGGCAGAAAGACGATATGCTATTACTAATTTAGGGAAATTGGTATTGAATTTAGCACGACAAATAGAAGAAAAATCCATTATTGAAAGCGGGAAAATGTATGTAAGAACCAGTAACCAAAACATTGAGGAGTTCAATCCTCATAAAATAATACAATGCTTGGTAAGGGAAGCAAATATGTCATTGGAACAATCTACAAAAATCACAGAAGAAGTTGAAAATAAGATATATAAGACTCCGACCTCTTATTTGACATCTAGCCTAATACGAAACTGTGTTAACAATGTGTTATTAGAGCATGGTTTGGAGGAACAAATGAATAAACTGATTCGAATTGGTATTCCTATCTACGATTTAAATAAAAAGCTAAATAATAACACTGGATTACTAAACAATGGCATTAATGATGTAGTTATTGACATTTCAAAAAGTGTTTTTTCTGATTATTTGAGAAATACTTTTCCTAAAGATGTGTTGGATATGCATTTTAATGGTGAAATTCATCTAGATGATTTGGGAAATTGGGGAATATGCCCAGATACTATTTTTATTGATATTGAAAACATACTGGAAAGAAGCATTCATCTAAACGTGCAGTTTCCTTATTTACCTCATATCCCAAAACCAGATGATGTGGGTATCGTTTTACCTCTTTTAGTTTCTATTTTTCAAAAGGAGGTTTCAAAAGAAATAGTGATTGAAAACATTTTAAAATTATTTGATGGTATTTCTTCAAACAATGACATTCCTTTAACTTTTGCAAATTCTTTGTTAAAGTCTTCCTTTTCTATTCACTCTCTTAATTCTCCATTTATTACAATTGTTTTACCTCTAAAAGATAATGATGAAGTTTTGTTAAATATCTTACATGGATACCTGATGTATTTGGAGAAGGTTTCCATTTTAAAATTTGGAATACTTGTTTCATTTTCAAATCATCTTCCTAATAAAGTTGTAGAGGTGATAGCTAAAATTACAAGGCTTGGTGGAAAGATTTCCTTATCACGGACATCTATTCGAAGTAGTAAGGGGGTTTTTAAGATGAATAACAGTACTAATTTACCTGTAATATCATTACATTCTCTTTCGCTAAACCTCCCCCATTTGGCCTATCAATCAAATAAAGATGAAACTTATTTTAGGACAAAGTTGGTATTATTGTTAAAACCCTCATTAGATGCCATGGTGTCAAAAAAAGACATGATCTTTGATAACGTTAGGAGGGGTTTACTGCCTGCCATATCCAATTCACTTGTGTTCCCACAATCAGGCTCCACTAATATACTCATCAATTTAACTGGTTTAAATGAATCTATTTTCAATATCTTGGGATATTCAGATAACCATGAGGAAGGCATTGAAATAGTTAAGAAAGTTATCAAAACTGCTAATGATGTCATTTCCCATTTTGATAAAAAAAATTATGATCATTTTGGAATTTCAATAATTGATGATAATAGCCCTAATCGCTTTCTTCAACTAGATTCTGAAAAGTTTGGTAGGATGTCCCATACTTTTGGTTCATATTCTCAGGGCCTAACCATTACCAAAAATGATCTTGATAAAGAAAACTCTATATCTCGAAACTTACTTTTTTTAGAGGGTTTGCTAACTGGTGGTTTTTCTGTCAAATTGGATACTACCGCACTGTCTTTGATTGATGCAATTGGCTTATTGTCTAAATCTGTAGATTTTATTCCCTATTTTGATATAATTGATAAACAGGTTGTCTGTGGTGTTTGTAGTTCCCGAGTTTTGGATAATAATATATGCTCTGTATGTAAATCTAAAAATCCACCAACTTTAACCTAACTAAATATTGTAATAGAAGTTTCCATTATATGAATTGATTAAATATTTTTATTAAACTATGTAACTATTATATTGTTATCTGAATTTCCATTATATGAATTGATTAAATATTTTTATTAAGCGATATGATTATTGTATTGATATCTGAATGGCAGAAACTGATCTTCACAATTCAAAAAATGAGTCTATTTTACATATTAAAAAAAGAAATGGAGCAATAGTAAACTTTGAGCAGTCGAAAATATCAAATGCAATATATAAAGCACTGGTTGCCGCTGGCAAACCTGACCATAATCTAGCTGAAGTGCTCGCAACAAAACTCGTTAATAAAATTGTTAAAAGCGGATATGTGGGATCTGCTAATAAAGATCATGCCTTAAGCGTTGAGGACGTTCAAGACATGGTTGAATCGATTTTAATAGAGGAAGGTTTGGCTGAAACTGCTAAAGCTTACATATTATACCGACATGAAAGGCGAAAGTTAAGGGAAATGAAAATGAAGATATTAAATAAAAGGGATCTTGATGAAGTAGATAAATCGTTAGATATCAATTCGCTTAGAGTCTTATCCTCACGTTATTTGCTTCGAGATAACAATAATGAAATTATCGAAGGACCAAAACAACTTTTTGAGCGTGTTGCAATCCTAGTTTCTATTCCAGACATAGTTCATGATGTTTCTATTTTTGATTTGAATGGTGATTATAAACAACCTTTAAGTGAGGCAGAAAAATATTACGAGAAACTGGATGATTTTGACTATAAACTTAAAATTGGGCGTTATTATTTAAACAAATTCCATTTTGAATCTCTAATTAGAACTTATGTTAATGAAGCAAAAATTGGTAGAATGAAAATAAGCTTTAAAGAGTTACTGCGAATGATAGCCGAAGGGAAATTGGCTAATTATGGCAATAAAATTTTTGAATATTATAATTTGATGGTCTCAGGAGAGTTTCTTCCAAATACCCCTACCCTTATGAACTCAGGTGCTAGATTGGGACAATTGTCTGCTTGTTTTGTTCTTGATATGCCTGATGATATGTACTCTATAATGAAATCGTCTACTGATGCTGCAATGATTTTTAAATCAGGTGGTGGCGTTGGAATCAATTATTCTACTTTAAGACCCGAAGGTGATATTGTTGCTTCAACCAGTGGTGTTGCATCAGGACCTGCATCCTTTATGCAAATAATTGATACGGTAACTGATGTAGTCAAACAAGGTGGAAAAAGACGTGGCGCAAACATGGGTATTTTGGAAACTTGGCATCCAGATATTGAGAAATTTGTGACAATGAAGACCAAACCTGGATTATATGAGAACTTTAACGTTAGTGTTGGAGTTTGGTCTGATTTTTGGAAATCATTGGTAACTAAAGGAGATCACAAATATTCTTTAAGGAGCCCTAGAACTAATGCACATGTAAAATATATTGATTCCCATCAATTAATGGAGTTGATTGCCTTAAGCGCATGGAAAAGCGCCGAACCAGGTGTCATATTTTTTGACAATATAAACAAATACAACCCATTAATAAAGTCCAAAGGTGGTCCTCTTAAGGCGACAAATCCATGTGGGGAGCAATCATTGTATCCATATGAGTCTTGCAATTTAGGATCCATTAATCTTTCAAAATTTGTAAAAAGGAAGGCAGATGGGATGTATGAATTTGACTGGCAGAAATATGAGCAATCTATTAGGGTAGCTACCAAGTTTTTGGACAATGTTATAGATGTCAATAAATATCCAGTTGATGAGATTGATGTAAACACAAAACTAACTAGACGTATTGGGTTAGGCATTATGGGTATTGCTGATTTGCTTTTCCTGTTACAGATTCCGTATAACTCCAAAGAAGGTTATGATTTTATGAGCAAACTTGCAGAAACACTATCCTATTTTAGCATGGATGAAAGCATAGTTATTTCCAAATCTAGGGGCCCTTTTCCATTATTTGACGAAACGGATTACAAAAATGGGGTTATTCCTATATCTGGATTCTATGAAATCCCTAAAGATCTGCACAGTTTTGATTGGGATTCTCTAATAGAAAAAATTAAAAACCATGGTATTAGGAATTCTTGGACTACTACCATTGCACCTACAGGTACATTATCAATGATCGCAGACGTATCAAATGGTGTAGAGCCAGTCTTCGCTTTGGTGTTTGAAAAACGCGTTACAGTAGGTAGATTCTTTTACACTAGTAAAATTTTTGAAAATGTATTAAAGGAACATGGGCTATACAATGATGAAATTTTGTTAAAGATTGCTAATAACTATGGTTCTGTACGCGGACTTGATGAAATCCCTGAGTGGATACAAAATATTTTTGTTACTGCTATTGATATCCACTGGACTGAGCATTTGATGGCTCAAGCGGTATGGCAAAAATGGATTGGCAATGCAATTGCTAAAACAATAAACATGCCTGCAGATGCCACAGTTGAAGATGTAAAGTGTGCATATTTACTTGCTCATGAATTTGGTTTAAAAGGGGTTACTATCTATAGAGATGGCTCAAGAAATGAACAAGTGTTGCATATTACTGGTAGTGAACGCGAGAAAAAATTTCTGGTCAAACCTAGTAAATTCTTATGCAATTATATTTTCAACAATATACATGAGCCTTATGTTCTTGAACAAGTCACTCCTATTTTCAAAAACTATTTGGACAACAATGACGTTAAACATGACAATGATAGTCCTAATCCTAATAACGAATTAGGGCCGTCAAATTTTGAAACTAACCGTCGAAACACCCAATCTAACCTATATGTTAATTTTGAGCAGGAAAACAATAAAGTGTTATGCCCAACATGTAAAAACATTCTGATAATTACAGAGGGATGTAATATGTGTATTGAGTGCGGATTTAGTAGTTGCGCTTCAGGGTAATCCTTTGACCAAATTCAAAAAAGCATAAATTTTAGCATTTTTTTATTGTCTAATTATATATGGCTGATAATAAATTTTTTAAGCGGAGTATTGTTTCTATAAGGGATTTCACTGTTGATGATTTTACTTATCTCTTTGACCTTACTGATAGAATACAAACTTTAACAACCAATGAGCGGGGTGAGATTGCAAAAGGTCTAATACTTGGATACATTTTTTATGAATATAGCACAAGAACAAGATTGAGTTTTGAATCTGCTATGGCATCTATCGGCGGAAGGTCATTAGGTATATCGGATATAGATTCTTCGTCTATTATGAAAGGCGAAAGTTATGCCGACACCATAAAAACAATATCTTTGTATTCTGATGTTGTTTTAATACGCCATCCATCTGATGGTTCGAGTAGATATGCAAGTGAAATTTCAGACAAACCTGTAATAAACGGCGGCAGTGGAAGTGAGGAGCATCCCACACAAGCTATGTTGGATGTTTATACCATATTCAAAGAAAAAAAAAGAGTTGATGGTTTATCTATTGGTATCATTGGGGATTTAAAGTATGGCCGTACTGTGTATTCTCTAATATATGCATTATCTAACTATGATGTGAATATTCATCTGGTTTCTCCATCAATGTTAAAAATTAGAAATGAATCCATATACGATATTGCCAATAATATGAAGATGTTTCATCACACCGAGCTAACTGATGACTTGCTAAAAGAATTAGATGTTATGTATGTTACTAGAATTCAGAGAGAGCGATTTCCTGACTTGCAGGAATACAAAAAAATTCAGGGATTGTATAATATCGATGAGAATGTTTTGAAAAGGTGTAAATCTGATGTTTCGATTTTACATCCGCTGCCTAGAGTTGATGAAATATCGTCATCTATCGACAACACCAAAAATGCTGTATATTTCAAACAGGCTTCTTACGGTAAGGAATTGCGATCTGCTCTTTTGTCTGCATTACTTCATGAGAAGCCGTTTTGATTCATATTCATTGTCATAATTATTATTGTTATTATTATTATTATGGCGAGTATAATTTAATATTTTGATTTGTGATATCAGATATATTGTTTTGATACTGATTTTTAAAAGGACAATTTTAGGTAACAGGCCCTATGGCCTATATATTGTTGTATTATATGAGATATCTTTGGAAACCGGTTAATAAAATAACTGAAGTCTTCAAATATTTTGTGGCCATTTGATAGCATAAAGGCCAAATATTAAATCCGAAAATCTGATGGTGAGATTCCCTTTTGAACCACGCATAAATTTTCTAATAGTTTCTAGATTCTGTTTTAATTAAGTGGTATATGATTATTGAAATACAAACATGTAGTTTTTTCCATTCTTGTAGGTTTTGTTTTAATAGTGTATTCTTTATATTGTTAAAGGGGGTCTTTTAAAATAATATCGAGTATGGTTGATAAAGAGTCCTACCAAAACGGTGTAATTTTGATTTCAACATTCTCTGATGAGAAATCACTAATTGCTCTATCTAATAGCCTAATAGCGGAAAAAAGGGTTTGTGCATGCGTAAACTATATGACGACAAAATCCATTTATATGTGGAATTCTAAACTGCATCAAGAATCGGAGTTTCTAGCGTTTTTTAAAACTACATCCGATCTTGCCGAAAAGCTAAAAACTGAAATAGAGAATAATCATCCTTATGATGTTCCTGAAATAGTGATCATTAAAATGAGTGATGTCTCATCAGAATATTTTGATTGGATGCATAAAAATACCCATTAAATGACAATAGTGTTAGTTAATTTGAAAGCGTAATAAAGCAATGATTCCTCCAAGTGATGAAACTCTCATTCCAATATCTGTTGATGAATCTGTTGCAAAAGTTTTTACATTTTTTTTACTTTCAATTTCGTTTAACATTTTTATAAATTCATCTTCCTTCATCTCAAAAAAAACTTTATCGGAGTAGACCATCTTATCTATGGCGTTTAATGAATTTGCATATCTTATTTCGTTTATTCCTATTGCAAATTTTTTCTCTCCTTTATTTATCTGATACATCACATTGTCTAGTATTGTTGAGACCATGGCGATTTTGCTATTTGCAAGAATCTCCTTCATTGCATCTGATCTTAGAAATACAAAAAATCCATCTTCGCCAGAGGTTTCTATGCCCTCAGTCAGCATGAGATCTTTGTTTTTGTATGATTCTTCTTTTTCTTTTAGGTAATTGAGAAATTTTCTCTTTGACTCTCCAGGGCCAAAAATTATTATTTTTATCCCAATTTCTTCTTTATAAACGTCTAAAGAGTTTTTGATGTTTTCAAAATAGCTTTTAATATGGGTTTCGTTCTTTTGGTTTGCCAAATATCTCTTTCCGCTTTTTCCGGAATATATATTTGGAATAATTTTTAAATTTGTTCCAATTAGTTTTGCAATAGATGTTTCTTCTGAATCCATCGAAACCAAAATGTATTTGAATTCTGACACCGAACCTGTTATCAAATTTAAATAATCCTCAGTCCATCTTGATTTTTCTAAAATTATTGTATCGTTGATTTTTACTCCAATAGAATGGTATAATCCCTTTGGAATACTTTCGTTATTTGATGTAACTATTGTTCCAGATACTTTTAGTCTCTCGATTGTGTTGTCAAAGCTTATTTTTTCTATTCTTAAGTTTATCTTTACTTTGATTCTCTCTCCCTTATCTGGCCTAGCAAATTCTTTTTCCTGTTTTATAACCCTAGTAGTATCCGCAATTATGTTGTCACCTATTTCTATTACTCTTCTTAAATTAAAAAGATCGTCTGGTTCCTCAGGCGTAATTGCTATTTTGTTCTCTGAATCTTTTAACCTATTTGTCTTCATAGTTGTTGTAAATTGATCTTTAATTTTTTTATCGTTATTATAAAGCTTCTTTATTATGGTAACTAATATGCTATTTCATTTTTTTTTGGATATGTGCAGGAAAAAGTTAACTGTAATGTATGTCCATTATATGGTCGATATGATGTTTATTCAGGTAAACATAACGGATTGGTCGTTATTATCATTTTTTTATTTATCGTTTATAACACGTATTTATTAACATGTAAGGACAAACTCCTTACTCAAGATCTACTTCATCTTATCAGCAGGGCATTTCAATTCATCGTTTGTCCGACCGTTTGTATGCTTCTCTGCTAATAAACTTTATTCATTTATGTTTTTTCAAACCTTTTCCCGTCTTGCCATAAATATTTAAAATAATCTTTTGCAAAACTTGCTAATC
>JADDOQ010000216.1 GCA_016782315.1 Nitrososphaeraceae archaeon
ACCAATCCGTGGATTATGCTTTTACAAAACTTTGTCAGAACATACAGACGTGTTTGGAAACGGCATTAGTTCCAGTTTTTGAATCTAAAGGCTGTGTTCTAAAAGAAGATATTATATCTAATAACAATATTCCTCCATATTCCAGTTCACATATGGATGGATTTGCTTTAAAGTCTGAGGACACGATCCATGCATCAGAGTCCAACCCAATCACATTGAAAATTTCAAATGGTAAATCCCTTTTGGGAGTTCCGCCTTCTGATGTTCTAAAATCAGGTGAGTCTTACAGAATTCAAACCGGTGGGTATTTACCTAACACAACTGACGCTGTTGTACCAATTGAACACGTAAGGGCCGTAGGTTATGATTCGATAGAGGTTCTTTCACCAACCAAAAAAGGGAGTTTTGTATACCCCGCTGGATCTGACATTAAGGAGGGCGAAAAAGTCCTGCATAAAGGTCAAGTATTGAGGGCTCAGGAAATGGCGTTGCTAGCATTTCTTAATATTAGTATGGTTCCAATATTTAGGAAACCAATAATTGCGATAATACCCACAGGTACTGAACTTACAGATGATGTCGAAGAAAACAAAAAAAGCAAAACCCAAAAGATTGTCAATACAAATAGCCCTATATTATCATGCATAATAGAGGAATTGGGCGGAATACCATTGAATTTTGCTGTTACGCCTGACAAAATGGATATTTTAGGAAAGAATATTAAAATGGCTTTATTAAAATCTGATATCGTAATTACACTAGGTGGATCTTCTGTTGGGGAACACGACATAGTTGAAACAACAATTAACTCATTTGGAACGCCGGGTGTATTGATTCATGGTGTCAAGCTGGATCGCGGAAGAGTATCGGGTTTAGGCGTGATTGACGGTAAACCCATATTTATATTACCGGGACCAATACAAGGCGCATTAAATGCATTTATTGTATTTGTTAGGCCTTTAGTTAGGATGTTCTCGGGCCTATCCGAAAAAAGTGACGTAAAAATTGTAGCCACAATCACTGAAAACTGGCAGGCCCGCAAAAAATTCTCTGATTTCACAAAAATACTATATGTCAATGTTTCCCGAAGTGATGATAGTTTTTTAGCAAAGCCTATAATTGGTGAAACACAAAGTATATCTTTACTGACTAAAAGTAATGGATATATCATAATACCAGAGATAGTAACAAGTATCAATGCAGGTGAAAAAGCCGAAGTGAATTTGCTACCTGGTTTTTCTTATATTGGAGATAGCTGGATATGTTAAGATGCACTAATTCCAATTAATGTGTATCTGCGCATTATTCTCTTTAATAGGCAAATTTGTTTTTTATAGTTATTTATACAATGAATAAAAATGCGAATAATTGAAATTGTTCCATATCGTGTGAGAAAGTTGCGATAAAGAAATCAGTTTTTGAAGTAAGGAAAATATTAAAGAGTACGCAATAAACATCTTTTTTTATAATTGCCAGTCATTTATCTTTATCTTTATTTGCTTGGCCATAGCCTATATTCTCATTCGGTCATTTTGTAATGCCGTTTTTATCTGTCTCAATTGATAACTACCAGTTACAAGTTGATAAAATGAGGCAGCATCTAACAAAACCATTCACGTTTGCAAAATATTGGGGCTATAACCTATTTCTAATGCTTTGTGTGTTTTCTATATATAGGTTACACATATCATAATGTATGTATGAGCATGATCAATGTTGGCGACAAGCCCGAATCGTATAGGACTGCGATTGCACAGGCACTAGTGTTTTTCAATCCCAATATAATAGACCAGATAAAAGATGGGAATTCTCCTAAAGGAAATGTATTTGAAGCAGCAAAAATCTCTGGTACATTGGGCGTAAAGAGAACTGCCGAGTTGGTGCCCTATTGCCATCCAATTCCTATTGATGGGATCAAAGTGAATTTTGAGATTGAACAAAATTTCATTAAAATAACGGTTAACGTAAATAGCGTTTGGAAAACTGGGGTGGAAATGGAGGCACTGACAGGAGCATGTGTTGCAGCGTTAACCATTTATGACATGCTAAAACCGATAGATGAATCTTTGTCCATAGGATCGATAAAAGTTTTGGAAAAACATGGTGGAATTGGAGATTTTGGTGAAACGTATAACAGAAAACTTAATGCTGTTGTAATTGTAGTTAGCGATTCTAGAAACGAGAAACAAGATGAATCTGGAAAGAGAATAATAAATGCACTAACTAATAATGGCTTTGATGTAGTTGAATATAAGATAATACCGGATGAGATAAAATCAATAGAATTTGAGCTGAACCGATTTTGTGAAAAACAAAATATTGATATCATTATAACAACTGGAGGTACCGGATTAGGACCTCGCGATGTGACACCTGATGCAACAAAAAACATTGTGGAAAAAGAGATTGATGGCATTGTGGAAAGTCTTAGAATGTATGGACAAAGTAGAACACCACTTTCAATGTTATCTCGGGGAATAGCGGGAATTAAAGGAAACACGATAATAATAAATCTGCCGGGAAGTCCGACAGCAGTATCTCAGTCAATTAATGCATTATTTCCGGGAATAATGCATGCTTTTAAAATGATTGCAGGCCATGGACATAACAGCAATAAATGATTTTATGAGTCTTTGTCGTTGCCCTATAAATTCAAGGAGTTGGAATCATTATTTGCCACTTATTTTGCCATTTGGATTGTGTTGGGTATGCATGTTGACATGCATAGTCCCGTCAATTTTCAATCTCCTCGCTGTTGCTGGGGGGGGGGTGATTGCATGTCTTTTATGTAATCGATGCGTTTGCAATGTCTTTTACTTTGACATTGTTTTTCTCGATACACTCAATCCAGGTCACAAAAGCCGGTATGCTTCCCCTATGCTTGTTTGATATGGATACAATCTTTGACATTCTCTGCAGTGTCAAATTATCCTTGTAAATGCTGATGACTCGCTCTGTTGGGATATCCGGGGATATGGCCACATCAACCAAGGATTTGTTTTCTAAAAACATCCTAAAGGATTGAGAT
>JADDOQ010000217.1 GCA_016782315.1 Nitrososphaeraceae archaeon
AATCAAGATGAATTTTTTAGGCTATGCTAGCGATAACACGGGTTTGATAACAGTTAACTGAAAAACTCCGTAATCTTGTAGTTTTTTGACTCTTTTGCCAAATTTGTAATCTCTTTTTTGAAAGAAATATTTTGTTTTATGCCAGAAAAATCTTTGATGAAATCTATTTCGTCATCAAATAGTGTGGGTTCATAGTTAAAGATTTGGTTGTAGATTAGCTTTTGGTTTATCTTTTGGATGTTTCGTAGGTTTCTATACAGGTTGTTATAGTTGATGTCGATGTTTGACTTCTCAAGCGCTCTTATGAGATTAGCTTTGTTTATGTTTAATAGGCTGTCTGAGAATACCCTGTTATATTTATTTATCATGGTGAACATTTGTTTATCGTTCAAATACCCAATAATTGTTGAAGGTACTATTTTGTGGAGTCCATTTTTCCTAATCCTGTTGGCATGGTCATTGTCCAAAATGATAATTGAGCGGCCAAACGTTAATATTGCCTCAATTATTTGATTTGACAATCGTTCGTCTAGTTTGTCTTTATCCGATTTGATTTCAATCGGGTAGATAATCAGATTTTGTATTTTTACTTTGTATCTTTCGGAAATGGATTTGAGTAGTTGGTTTCTAAAAAAAATGCTCTTTATGTCCTCATCAATTTCAATGGATTTGTTGTTTATGTTTTTCAGGTTTATCTCTTTTGTTTTTATCATTGCTAAAATTAGATCAAATTTTTTGTTTAACCCCTCACTCTTTATTTCTATAATGTTACTAGGTTTGTAGCCATAATTTGAAAAGAAGTTGTGGTTGCTGTTGGATTTAAGGAAATCAATAAATTTTATTTTTAATTCTATTTCATTCATATTATGGTAGAACTTTAGTTTCAGAATGAGTGATTATATGCAAATGCTTTTTAATTCCTTTATAAAGTTGCCCAGATAAAAAAGCATTTTATCCTTATCGTTTTCATTTTCTAAAATTAGTTTCAGTAAAGAGCTACCAACGATTATCCCATCGGCTCCTGATTTTATTATGTTTCTCCCGTCCTTTGGATTGCTTATTCCAAAACCCACAGCTAGCGGAATTTTACATCTGTTTGTAATTACCTTGGTTTTCGCTACTGCCTCAAACGTGTATTTTTCAAATTTAGACCTGGAGCCGGTGGTTCCAAAGATTGATACCATGTATACAAACCCGGAAGAAACGGAGGCTATTTCAGCCAATCTTTTGTTGGTGGTATTTGGTGCAGATAAAAAGACGGTTGCCAATCCCAATTGTCTCGCAATGCCGACATACTCCAGGGATTCTTCAATGTTTAGGTCCGGTATGATAAAACCGTCAATATGGTTTTTTTTTGCAGTGGATAAAAAATTCTTTGGGTTGTTTGAAAAAACAATATTGGAGTACGTCATAAAAAGAAAAGGGGTGTCATTGTATTTTTTTTTCATCTCATTTACAAATCTAAAACATGTTGATGGTGTTACTCCCCTGGCCAATGCTTTTAGGGATGCAGCTTGAATGATTGGTCCATCTGCCATGGGATCTGAAAACGGTATTCCTATTTCGATTATGTCTGCGCCTGACTCTATTAGAGTACCGACAATTTCTTTAGACGTTTCTATATCCGGATAACCACCAACAACATAACAAATTAGGGCTTTCTCCCCCTTTTCTGAAAGCTTGTCAAACAGTGCATTGACTTTGTTTCTTTCAGGCATCGCTAATACCTGCCCTTTTTTTCATTAACTGGTCTTTTTCTATTGAGCCTTCTATAGCCTCTAGATTTTCCTTGACTATTTGAAGATCCTTATCTCCTCTACCAGAGATGGTAACAACAACCGTATTGTCTTTGGAAAATTTCTTTGAGTTTTTAACCAAATAAGCTACAGCATGGGATGATTCTAAAGCCGGTATAATCCCTTCCAGTTTCGACAAAAGCAAATATGCTCTAATGGCTTCGTCATCTGTTACTACAGAGTAGTTCACCCTTTTGTTGTCTCTAAGATAGGCATGCTCCGGACCTACCCCGGGATAGTCAAGTCCTGCGGATATACTGTGAGCCTCCCTTATTTGCCCATTTTCATCCTGAAGAAAATAGCTCTTCATCCCATGCAGGATACCTATTTTGCCTTTGGATAGAGTTGCCGCGTGATGTTTTGAGTTTACCCCTTTACCACCGGCTTCAACCCCATACAGCTTTACCTTGCTATCGTTTATAAACGGAAAAAAGGTGCCTATTGCATTGCTCCCTCCTCCGATGCATGCTATGATGGAGTCTGGTAACGATCCTGTTTCTTGGATTATTTGTTCTTTGATCTCTCTTCCTATTATGCTTTGGAAATCCCTTACAATTGTGGGAAATGGATGTGGCCCCATAACGGTCCCTATTAAATAATGAGTGGTTTTAACATTTGTTATCCAGTCTCGTAATGCTTCGTTAACGGAATCTTTTAGTGTCATTGAACCCGAGGTAACCGGGTGAACCTTTGCATTGAGCAAATTCATTCTAAAAACATTTGATTGCTGTCTTTCAACATCTTTTGCGCCCATGTATATCTCCGTTTCCAGGCCAAAAATCACAGAGGCCATTGCGGTTGCCACACCGTGCTGTCCAGCGCCTGTTTCTGCAATAATCCTTTTTTTCCCCATCTTATGGGCTAGCAGTCCCTGGCCAATTGTATTGTTAATCTTGTGAGCACCACTATGCAAAAGGTCTTCTCTTTTCAAAAAAATCTTTGGGCCTTTTAGGTGTCTGGTCAGGTTTTTTGCAAAGTATAGTGGAGTTGGTCTCCCGGCATAATTTTGCAGCAGATATGTCAATTCCTTTTGAAATTGTTTATCTTTCTTTAATTTTTGGTAACTGTGATCCAATTCATCTAAAGCTGGTATCAAGGTTTCTGGAACATGCCTTCCCCCAAAAATACCAAATTTTCCTATATTGCTTTGTTTCATCGGTAAAGTTAAATAAAATTGATTATTGTTACTTAATACTTTATCTATTATCACATTAATAGGCTAAGTAGAGTTTATTGATTTCCGTACCCAAATTTTCAATATTTTCCATCAGACTTGTTCCAATTAGAAAGGC
>JADDOQ010000070.1:0-4609 GCA_016782315.1 Nitrososphaeraceae archaeon
TTTAACTCATGGTGGTTTGCCTGTTATTGAAAATCCTTTGTTTTTCAGAAATTATAAATCTCATTTATCTAATTCATTGGAAAATAACGCCTTGCTGGAGGAGATCTTATGGAATGATCCACGGGATTTACCGGATAATAAGAGTTGGAGTTTTTCCAATCGGGGATTAGGAAAATATTTTGGGATTGATGTGACAAATATGTGGTTATCTAATACAGGGTGCAAGTTCCTTTTAAGAGGACATGAACCCTGTAAGGGTTATAAGCTGATTCATGAAAATAAAGTTCTCACCATTTTTTCATCAAAAGCCCCATACCCAAAGTTTGAATCATCGTATCTAAAAATTTCACAAAAGGAGATTGGTGAAATAAACGGTGATGGGCGCTCAATCTCGCAATATGTTAATATTGTTTAATGGCGCGTTTTTTCTCCTTAGATATTTATTTTACATTTCAATTTTGGTTTTGATCTCTTTGCACCGTTTTCTTAGTGAAACTGTCGAGATTTCTGCAACTTGACATATTTCTACCTGCCTCAAAAATTCATTGCAGTTTTGTGATGCTAAATATATTATCGACCCCGCAAGAGCACGGGGGTTTTTTCCAATTGATATTCTACATTTCTGGGCCATTGAAAAAATCCTTAAAGCCTCTCTTTTGGTTTTTTCGCTCATTTGTAATCTATTGCAAATTAAAGTAACGTAGTCTGGGCCATGAAGCACAGGCATCTGCAATGAGAGCTCCTTTAAAATCAACTTATAGTGGGACATTATATCCTTTGTAGTTATATTACAGGCATTAGCGATGTCTGTTATAGTTTTAGGTGTTTCAGTTTCACGGCAAGCTGCATAAAGTGCTGCCCCAACTAACCCTAAAGTCGATCTTCCCTTAGCCAGTTTTTTTATCGCTGCCTTTCTATATATGTATGCGGCTCCCTCAATTACAGCTTGGCTTAGATACAACTTATCTCCAAAGTTGTTTAATAGCTTTAATGCTTTCTCCAAATTTCGGGAAATTGAGTCGTTTAATTGTGCCCTGTTATTCCAAGTCCTTAATCTTTGCATACTATTTTTTTGCGATGGTTCTAATGCTTTGCCCCTTGCATCTGTATCGCCAATGCCAATAAGGGTAGATAACCCTTTGTTATGTACCGCAAGCGATTCTGGCATGCCAGTCCTTGTCCTATCTGTATACCCTGAATTATTTCTATAATTTCCACTTGAGTCTGTATTGGGATCCTGCTTCGAAACACAACCACAAGAAGAACAAACATACTCAAAAGAGACATTATCAAAAATAACAGAATCACTATTGCAAAATTCGCAAACTATTGGCTTTGAATTCCCCACATTGCCCTCTTGCTGCATAAAATATTTATCACTATTTTATTACTTATAAAAGTTATTATTTATGCTTTTTCTAAGACTTTAACGATGCCAATTTAGTGATGAATCATATTCCAACGGGAAAAAAGTTTATGGATTTCGTAGAACGATTAAATTATTATAAAAGGGTAATTATACTCTCTTTATTGATTGATAACCCTGCGCTTTTGATTGCTACAGTTGTATGGATATTCTTTATACCTCGTGCCATTACTTTATTTTATCGATTCATTAAAAATAACAAAAGGTTTATTGAAAAAGATTTAAGACGAATTCCCAATGACCCGAAAATTATTTTCCAAATAACCACTCGTTCCGCAACAAAAACCTCTGTAGTAAAAAGAGGGATAAACTCAATCATTGATTCATGCAACAAAATTAACTATTTCAAGTACGAAATATTTGTTGTAACGGAAGATTTCAATGACACTAACACGTTGAATTCCTCTTTGTGCACTGTTGTGTGCGTGAGTAAAAAAAAATTCAATCCTAATGCAATAAAAAAAGGTAGGGCTTTGCAATATGCGGTGGAATTCAGACGAAAAAAGGGTAAAAATTCTTCTGATTATTGGGTATTTCATATGGATGATGAAAGTTATGTTGTCCAGCAAACTGTACTTTCATTGCTAAAGTTTATCCGTGAAAAAAGAGGGGTTGCCGCAGAAGGTCCAATATTTTATCCATTAAAATTTGAGGTTGCAAACAGAATCACTGCCTTGGCAGAATCACCACGGTCTTTTGGCTGTTTTGAATGTGTCACTCACATGAATAACCCGCCCCCTATACACATGCATGGCAGCAATCTGTTGGTGCGATCTGATATTGAAGATGCAATTGGATGGGAATTTGGCCCGATTCTGGCAGAAGATCAGAGATTTGGATATGAAATTTTTAAAAGATACGGAAAACACTCCATGGGTTGGCATGGAGGGATTGTGTTGGAGCAACCGCCTTTAAATTTAAAGGATCACTTTATGCAAAGAAGAAGGTGGATAATAGGCAATTTACAGAACATTGAAAGTTTTTCCAAATTCTTTAAATTGCGTTTAATTTACAAGTGTCTCTCTTTCTTTTTGTCCTTTATCTCTGCCACAATATCACTATCCTTAGCTTTTTACATAAATATCCCTAAAATATCTAATATTTTTTCTTACATTAGCTTTGATTGGACCTACAACATTGGTTTTGACTTTTCAGTTTGGTTTGACAGAATAAACAACATCTTAAATTCCTCTAGTGATGTATTGAAACCGTTAACTAATATTCATGTTTTTGACAGTAGCCTGGGCTTGATACTGTTATTTACAAGTATGATTTGGTTATTATCCTACCAGATCGGGCTTTTCTTAAATCTTAGGTATGCAAAAATAAGTTTCGTAAAAAGGATGTTCTTACACCTTCAAACCTTTTTATTAGCTCCATTAATAGGGTTAGTAGAATCTTTTCCTGCCTTTTATTCTGTAATTGAATATTATTTTTCTAAATATGTTAGGAAAAACAATCTCAAGTTTTTAGAGTTCTATGTTGTAAAAAAATGAAGGGTGGAAAATTCATCTCTCATTCATGTCGCCTTATCTGTATCTGAGAATAGATTGTCAATAATTGAGATTTTGTAAAATTTTTCTATTTAATTGTATTTTTATTGGTGGAGGAGGTGGGATTCGAACCCACGAACCCCTGAAGGACGGGATTTCTCCTTGTAAAATCTTGAGTCCTGCGCGTTTGACCGGGCTACGCGACTCCTCCTTGAGTGGAAATATTAGTTTACCTTCATTATTTTTATTCCTTTTGATCATTATATCTATTCTGTTGTTATATGATATTTGCAAGAAATGATAAAATTTAATATTCATTAAAATAAGACATATTCAAAAATATGAGTATGAATATTAGTGAGCTAACTAATGATATGAGACATGTAACCGTTGAGGGTACTGTAGAAAAAATAACTGAGCCAAGAACAGTAAACTTAAGAGCAGGAGGCTCAGCACAGGTTGCTGATGCCATAATTGCTGATAATACAGGGAACATAAAACTATCTCTGTGGGATGATCAAATAAAAATGATCAAAGAAGGCGATAAAATTTTGATAGAGAATGGCTACACTCAAGCATTTAGGGGAGAAAATAGCCTTAATATAGGACGTTATGGGAAAATAACTGTTTTAGATGCATAACTAATTAATATGATTTCAAAACCTTTTGTTCCCTTTCCTTTTTTTCATTAAATATTCCCCGGAAAAATCAAAATTCATTGCTAGTATTTTATTACAATGGATTTCTTAAGTTTCCTGAATACCTCTTAACTTTATCTTTGTAAAAAACTCTCTAATATGCTGAAAGATGTTGATTTGTTTATCCTTTCTAATTTGTTTAAAATCATATCTTTTAATTCAATATCCTTCTACTAACTCTTTATTCCAACTACTGTATCAAAAAAGTAATAATCCATATTGAAATGCCAATTCATTATTTTTTAAATACTTGGTTATGTTTTACAATTTGTTAACTAACTATCCATTTAGATTCTTTGATTTTATGATGCATCATTTATGACCTTGCGAATAAATGCAGATAAATTCAATTTATTTTGTTATGATGATTCTTACTCTTGAACCTGCATCTGTTGATTGTCCTCCTTAAATTATAACAACATTCTGTCTCTTTCTTATTCAATATATTCTCGAAACGTTTTAGTTGACATTTTCTATTAAATCCCTTTATTGTGTAAGCAACAATGAATTGTAGTGAGAATCTATTTATTTTTCAGTATGTTGATCATTACATTATCTTTTATTTTACTAAACAACTTGAATTATTCAAACTCCTTCGGCATTTCGGATCCCTCTTTCAACGTAAAAATTATACATCCGTACAAAAACGATACTCTTATCAACAAAGAAAATATTTTGGTAAAGGGGACCGCAACTTATGATTCAAGCCTGGACTGTTCTGTTTCACTTATTGTAAATAATAAAAAACCCTATTTTTTAGTTACTCCTAAAGGGAATAATGAGACTAATGACTTTACGCAATGGGAATTTGTTATAGATAAAAACTCCACAAAACACAAATTAATTGATGGTGTGAATAAAATAACCGCAAAGAATTATTGTATGAAGACTCTATCTTCTGCATTTTATAGCATCTTTTTCAATCTATCCTCAACAATGGATAGTTTTAAGCAGAGTGATATTGGAGATACAATGATTACTTCTGTAAACGC
>JADDOQ010000070.1:4738-11090 GCA_016782315.1 Nitrososphaeraceae archaeon
CGAAGGCAAAGACACACCAGCGACCATGCAGGACAAACCCATCCGACTGGTCAGTACCAATGACGCCGATGATGAGAAATCATCCTTTGAAGGTGAAAGATCAGCGGAAAGTTTCGCCGAAGAGATCCAATCAAACATTGATTATTTGTATTCTAAAGATGGTGATAACCTAGACTCAATTATGCTGGATAACCATGGTGGTGCTCAAGATAGGCATGGTGATGAAAGTGAAAGTGAAAGTGAAAGTGAAAGTGAAAATGATGAACCCCGTCTTAAAGATGTTGGAAACTACAATGTAGAAGGCGATGGTTTGCATGACATAAAAAATACTATTGAAAATGCCTTATCTTAGTCATTATTATTTATTTTAAATTGATAAGGCACTCTAGAACTTGAAACATGCTTTTTACTTCCTCGGATGGCCCTTTGATGTCTATTTTCATCCCACCTGTAATGGAAATTTTAGCTAGATCAAATAATAATCCTTTCTTTTCTTTGTATTCCAAACCTCCAAGTCGTTCTAGCTTTTCACATATAATGTCCTCAGATTTATTTAATATTCCCCTTTCTTTGTACAGTAATATTCTTTTATTTGTGATAACTAAAAAATATTTTTTGTTGGCATATTCAATATCTCTTTTACAAATAAATTTTATTTGCTCTTCTGGTACAAGATAATCTCTGAGGGGCATTTATTAATGCATTTTACTTAAAATACTTTTATCTAAACTTGTTTAAGTTTTTTATCTATTTTGTGATTAAAATTTAGCTACTTTTGGAAAGAAATGGATTAGGAAAATAATAATCCTTTTCACATTCGTCTATTTTACTTTTCATTGCGTTGAACATGATAAATCTCCATTTCTTTTCTAAAGCACTTGAGATGCCTATTCTTTTTGTCTCCATTACTTTAAATCTTTTGGAATTTCTTCCCTCTTGATTGTCTTCCAAATAGAAAAAATCGTTGTTATTGTCTGTAATATCTAATTCGTTGTGATTCTTATTTATTTTGAAAGCCTGAGTTAGCTTTCCTGGACCTGATGTTAAACCTATAATATTGTCTGTTTTTCTAAAAATTCTCATTAAATTGATGCCTTCTAATGGTTGAATAGATCTTATTAGGACAGCTCCTGCATCACTTTCCTTATTTTTAGCTACGATGTTAAAACAATAATGATTTCCATAAATAAAGTAAACATATGTTTTACCTATGGCGCCAAACATTGCTTTGTTACGGTTAGTTAAGTTTCTAAAAGCGTGGCTTGCTGGATCGTTGCCATGACCATAAGCCTCTGTTTCAACTATTATTCCGCTTAATTTATAGTATTTCCCAAGAAAATCTACATATCTAACCAACTTTTTTCCGATGAGATCATAAGCTACTACATGGGTATCCCTTGCAAAAAAGTCTTTTTTGATCTTCAGATATGTTAGAGTAATATATGGACACTATATTTTTTTACTTATGGAGTATCGTATCAAGGATAAATCATTGTCTTCTTATGGCAAGAAAAAAATTGAATGGGCCGAATCCCATATGCCTGTAATGCTTTCATTACAAAAGAAATACCAGGATTCTAAACCTTTAAAAAATCTGGTTATTGGTGGGTGTTTGCATGTGACAAAAGAAACAGCTGTATTAATCAAAACACTGCATGCGGCGGGTGCAGAAATAGCATGGTCTGGATGCAATCCGTTGAGTACAAGTGATGACATTGCGGCATCCCTGGTGGTAGATGACGGATTATCTATTTTTGCAAGTAGGGGGGTTACAAGTAAAGAGTATTACGATGATATTTACTCTGTATTGAAGTTTAAACCTCATTTAACAATCGATGATGGTGCCGATCTGACAATTGAGTTTCATAAAACTCTTAATGATTATGGTGCTAATATCATTGGAGGCACAGAAGAAACAACCACTGGTGTTATGCGTTTGAGAGCACTTGAAAACACCAATAAGCTTCAATATCCGATAATTGCGGTAAATGACGCGGAAACTAAACATGATTTTGATAATGTATATGGAACAGGGCAGTCTGCTTTAGATGGAATTTTACGAGCCACAAATATTCTTATTGCTGGAAAGACCGTAGTTGTTGCCGGATATGGCCATGTTGGGAAAGGAATTGCAAGCAGAGCCAAAGGTCATGGCGCGTCTGTTGTCATAACAGAGGTCGATCCAATTAATGCATTGAAAGCAAAAATGGATGGATTTATGGTAAAACCCATGTTGGAGGCATCTGCGTTAGGTGACATATTCATTACATCTACTGGTTGTAGGGATGTAATCACAGGCATCCATATTGAGAAAATGAAATATGGTGCGATTCTATCAAATGCGGGTCATTTTAATGTTGAAATATCCATTGATGATTTGAAAAAGTTATCCACATCTGTTCACAATATGAATGAAAACGTTGAACAGTTTATCCTGGGCAACGGAAATAAAGTTAACTTAATCGGAGAAGGCCGATTAGTAAATTTGGTTGCTGCAGAAGGCCATCCCTCTGAAGTAATGGATATGAGTTTTGCCAATCAATTTCTTTCCGTTTTAAAACTTGCAGCAAACAGGGGATCTTTTGAAAATAAGATTTATGATATTGATAGGGAACAAGATCTTAATATTGCTCAATTAAAATTGGAATCTATGGACATAAAAATAGATAGTTTAACCCAAAACCAAAACAGATACTTACATGAATACGGTGAAGGGACCTAAACTCTTTCTTTCTATGGGATTTGGACTAATCATTGATTGGCATGTATTAATATTTATAATGTGAAATTATTATTAATTATCACTGGCTTATACAATCTGTAGTCTAGGATGGGTAGTCTAGTGGTTAAGATACCTGTCTCACACACAGGTGATCGAGAGTTCAAATCTCTCTCCATCCACTATAACCTTGATTTAGAGAATTATATGATGGTTTTCAAGTAACAAGTAGCATTGCGATATAAATGATAAATGTTACCGACAGAAAAATTTTAGTAACTTTAAACGATTTTTCTAAAGCATTGGAATAGTCGTCAAACTGATCATTTCCCATGACCATTACTTTGCTTTCTGATTTGTAAATCTCAAAAGCAGAGTCGCTAATTGATTCTTTTGATAGTTTAGCTAATCGCAAAAACGTGTTGACTATTTTTGTTTCATTGGTAATGTCACCTAAAGTATAGTAACCTTTTGTATTTCTTTTTCCTGATGTTGAGTGGGTGTCAGAGGTACAAACTTCTATAACGTTATATCCTTCTGTTTTGAGGTTTGCTATTATTTTTTCTCTTATTCCCTTTTTCATATTGTTGGAATCACACCAGCATAATACGTATTGTTTTTTCTTAATTGAAATAGTTAAAGTTCCAAACCTGCCATCACCCAAGTCAGGTGATTTTGCCATTTGGTTTTCTAATTGAAAACTATTTGAATATCCTATTTTAAATGGGAATTGTTCTGATTGTGTTATTTTTTCCAAACATTTTTTTCCTATGCTGATGAAATTGTTTATATCTTGTTTTTCGATTTTTTCTCCCATGGAGTTATGCGAGTCAATTATTAAAGTTTGATCAAAACCCAATTCCTTTGAATATTGTTCAAGATGTAATTTGACGTCGGGTGGGATATCCTCCATTCCAGAAGGGGATTTCGACAATAAAATGATGGCATTTTTACCTAATGCAAATCCGATACAATTGCAGTCATCTATTGAAAAAGAAACTGGTATTGTGCATTTATCGCCAGATTCCAAATATTCTAAGTGGTTTAAAGAATTCAGGTATTTTTTTACTTCCTTTTGGGAAGGAATGTTTAGGGAATGGTCTGAAATGCTGTGCATAACCATAGCAGAATTTTTGTAAAAATTAAAGATATCATAAGGAAGATTGCTCCCTCCTATGGGATTGAATGGACCTGGATGTAACTCTGGAAGGACTATCATGACGTCTTTCTTTGATTTTAGTTTTATTAAAAAGGTTTTAACCGATTTGGAGTTTGCCTTTTCTTCAGCTATTCTCTCCATTTCATCCGATTTATTTTCAGTCCAGGCTTTTAGAAATGCCTGCAGGATCTTAAAAGCACTTGAAAAATTGGGTCTTCCTATCCTGTCGATAACTATTGCCCATATAATTCCTATTGTTAAAATTACTGCTCCAAATAAATAAACTGATAGATTTGTAAAGAAAATGTGATTGAAATAGAAAAAAGAAATCAAGATAAAGATAATTAATGGTTGTATGAAGGAAATCGGTATTGCCCTTTTTAGTGATGCACCAAAAACAGATGTAAAAATTCCTATTCGTAATCCGATTGCCATAAACATCCCTTGCATAATTGAATTTATTGCTGGATGATTTGTAAAGATTATAAATTCAGAGACATAGCTAAAAATTACTGTTAATGTCCATAGTAAATTAGCAAATGCAGCAACATGCAAAACCTTTGACATCCTGTTGAGAGGAGTTCCTTTTAGAGAAAGATAGTCAGACAATAATGTCACCGTGAAAACACCTACAATAACCGGAGATGCTAAAACAAATTCGGCAATGTCGCTTTGATTTAATATGAAATTAATTAATATAATGTTAGTTAGTAAACTAACAACTGAGATTATGTAAGAGAATTTTTCAGAAGATGGGTTTATGTTTGTAAACAGCCATCTTTTGTGGAGGCTAGAAATACTGTCTGAATCGAAATTGCTCATTAAAAGTCAAAAAAGAAAAATTATACCGGGACTAAAACCTTTATTGCTATTGAAATTGCAATCAGTACTCCTGATATCCCTAAAATGATTTCTGGCTTTACCTTTATTCCTTTTGTTTCATCTTCAAAAAACCTTAACAATCCTGCACTAGAAGCCGGTAAAGGTGCATTTTTCTTTGCCTTCTTACTCATAATTAAAAAACTCAATGATGGAAATAAATACATTTCTGTATCAATTGCTAATAGGATTTATCATACATGTAAATAGCGAAGATGCCAAATCCTATAATTTAATTATAAACTAACATATTGGTTATAAATTGAAAAAAATTCAGATAGGCGTTATAGGTTATAATTATGATGCTTCGTTACCTCCAAAGACACTGGATATTGCCTATGAGGTAGGCAAAGAGATCGCCAAAAAAAATGCCATACTGGTTTGTGGCGGACTTGGTGGGGTAATGGAATACGCATGCAGGGGTGCAAAGGATAATGGGGGATTAACAGTGGGAATCATTCCCCAGGAGGATTATTCCAATGCCAACAAATTTTGTGATATAGTAATTTGTTCAGGAATCGGAAAGTCTAGGGACTTTATAGTATCTTATTCATCAGATGGCATAATATCTGTAGGTGGTGGAGTAGGTACACTAATTGAATTGTGCGTAGGATATATGGCTAAAAAGATAATGGTCTCAATTGAGGATAGTGGCGGTGTCTCAGATATATATGGAGGAAATTTTTTGGATGAGAGAAAAAGTATAAAAATAGAAAAATCCAAATCGCCTAGCTTTGCTGTTGATTTTATTATTCAAAAGTTATGCAATATTCGCTAAAATTCAGAATCTACTTTACAATTATTATGGCATAAAGGATTTCAAGTTTATACTACCTAAACAATGAAATTTTAATTAAAATTGGAAGGTGACAATAACAAAATAATATTGATGTTTAATATTACACAATTTCAGAGACCGTCTATTCTTTGCAATTTTTGAACCAGCCACTATTATTATTATTATTGTTATTACTATTTTTTTGATATGTCGGCATAATCCAATAGTTAAAGAAATATAATGGTTAATAATATTTCGTCAAGTCAATAATCACTTTAAAGACAACAGATACTTATCAGGCAGATAAAATTCACCATATTTTTCTTTAAGTTTATTTAATTCATCTAATACTTTCTGGACTCCGTATTTTTCAATTAATTTGAATAACTCTGTTTTTAGTCCCATTCCAAGCTTCAGGGCGTTTTCCAAGTCCTCTTTGCTGCAGACTTCATTTGATATCAGCCATGATGCATTGTTGGAAGCAACTGCTAATATTGAAATTGGATCATATTTGGATGCTTTTTCTTCCGAAAGATCTATCCTTTCGTATTTGTCTCCTTTGTATTCGTAAAATCCTTTGCCTGACTTTTGACCGAAATGCTTTGCTTCGTAGAGTTCCTTTATCTTTGGGTGAGGTAATATTACTTTTTTATCTCGCAGGTTCATTTCGTATGTAGCTTTGTAAATTACATCAAGGCCTGTGTAATCTGCTAATTCAAATATTCCCATGGGAAAGTCTAACCTGTATTTTACCGCGGAGTCTACTATCTCCATTGAAATGTTTTCTCTGTCTAAGCAGTGTGCTGCCTCATGAACT
>JADDOQ010000071.1 GCA_016782315.1 Nitrososphaeraceae archaeon
CTCTTATTATGTTATTATCTTTAGTCAATGCACAAACATGGCAAAACTATTGCGTTATTAATCGGACATGGTGTTATTGACTATTTGTTTGTCACTTTTTTCCATAACGTTACAAATTATCTACTTAGTATTATAACTAATACAAACCTAAATTATGAAGGATGGAAAGTAATTGCGCGTATTATTGGTATTGCGGGTTTACCTTTATTGAGCTATTTACTAATAAATCCATCTTATATTTATAATAGAAAGAAAAAAACTCAAAATACTGATATAAAATTAGGGGAAATATCCAGCAGGAAAAAAATTCCACATAGAAAAAACACTTCTGATTCCAAACTAGATGATTTAATAAGCGAGATTGAACTATTTACAAATAAATGGCATTATAAGATTTTTTTGGAGTTCAAGTTATCGTAATATAATTGAAAATAATTACATAAAAGGCGATAGAAAAACAATAAATAAAATAAAGGAACATCCACGTGAAATATATAGAAAAATTAAGCCATTAAAAAAATTAAAAATAAATGAATTTGAAAAAACATTGGATTCACTAAATGCGATTGCTGACAGAATGACAGAACTAGGTTCAAAAATAGAGTCAACTTTTCCAACTGTTCGTTCAAACCCCGATACAGATAAAATAAAAAAAATACTATCAGATGGTGATACCATATGCGAAAACTTAAAAACGAATAAAGAACAGTTGGAAAAACTAAGAAAACATTTGATATAACAATATTTATTGAGAGGTGTTATGTTTATCAACTAATTTCTTACTTTATTCCCGCCAAAGGCAGATTATTGGTGCAACTTCTTTTTAACTCTTCTTTCAAATTCTTCTTGCGATAATTGCCCTCTCTCTTCCAACATCTCTGCTAATGCAGTAATCATAGTATCATGAATATCAAGTTCGGATGCTATTTGTTCTTGTTGCTCTTTATTTCCTTTAAGCAAATATCCCTTCTCTGTTAAATATGCAATCACCAAGTTCCTAATAACCTCCGAATCACCATCTCCAATCTGACCCTTAAGTTCCTCATCAATGATTTTCCAGACCCCATCGGGCAAAGATACCAAAGCCCTTCTCATTGTTGTGATTTCACCTTATGATATTGAGACTTTTCTATTAGCTGTTTCCATCCCTTTACTTCTTGCAAGCCCACCTTTTACGCTGAGGTTGTCTTTACAACAGAATGCTTTCTGCAAAAGTTATAGTTTATTATATATCCATCTAGCAATTCTTTGGCGGATGCATCATTCTTCAAGCCCCGCATTGGCCTTGTTCTATCCTTTAGAGTTCTATGCTTTCGCTCTATCATGTTGTTTGTTTTCCTGGCATCGATTCCAACATTGCGAACCCATTCCATCCTGAGAGCCTTGACCCTTGAGTAGAAAACCTTGTTATATGCAACATCATATGTAAACGAACCATCTGTAAAAAGTGTGTTAGGACGCTGTTTTTCTAATGCTTGTCTAAAGGCCTTTATCGCATCCTCGCTGCTTCTGGATTCGGATAACAGGTTGGCAACAATAAAACGTGTATCCTCATCTATGGTCTCCCAGAAATAGCGATCTTCGCCTCCTACCTTTATCCCTGTTTCGTCATGATGGTATTTGCCACCCAATTTTGGTTTCAATGTATCAACATAATCCTTTGCCAGTCTTGCAAACTTGTGAATCCAATAGTGAATGGTTGATTGTGATAGGTGTTCTTCAAATATGTTTTCTATCTGCTCGGCAACTTTCCTCATCGACAACCCGCCATAGTATAAGTTAAGAGAAGTGACTATCACCTTGGTATTGGTTCTCATTCGTGGCAGACTGGCGACCCTTTAATAACATAACTGTAACACAAAATTGTATAATATATCAATAATAGTATAAATATATGTATTTTGTACCAAAAAAATTATATTCAAAGGTGTTTATCATAGTTTGCTACAACAATCAATTCAAACAATAATTGAAGGGAAACAAACCACTGAGGGGCTTAAAATAATCGACGGTAAGATCTATATTTTAAGTCCCTATACATGCACTACAATCTGTAATAGTGATGAATAACCATTAACAGAGAGAAAGTTGTTTGCTATTATACTAGATGAATATTGTATAATTGGATGCCAATTGCTTCTGGCAATAGTTGATAATTTGGATTTTTATTATGATATATAGTTGTAGTAATGTGGGCAGTGCACAAAGCAAAAAAATGCTTTTGCTTATATCTAATCTGTGTTTATTTACAGTGAAGCATTTTTTACATGCTGGTTAATCTTTGTCTTAACAATAAATCTATCTAATAGTACTAGATATACTAAACTTGTAAGATTTTACCTTGAATCTATCTATCGCTAAATCTTATATGTCATATGATTCTACTACGCAAAATCTAACGTAATTAGGCCTAAAGTCTTGTGATGATGGAAATTATATCTCCAGAATGTGAAATTGATTTGTAACCGAAACCATTATTCCCAAAATAGCTATGGATACAAAGGTAATTTTGTTGTGTTGACTAGCAATTAATATTGAAACTACTCGATTTGAGAGAAATTCGCATATCACTACGAACCCAACTACCGCTAGTTCTTTTATGTCATTGGTGCAACATGAAAGGTAAATTAAACTCTATAGGTTTAGTTGTAAAACAAGCATCTGAACAATCAAACTTTAAATGAATAACTCCGAGCAACTCAAAACCACAAAAATACAATGGGGAATCAAAAACACTTGCCTGAATGTTAGTTGGGTATTAATAAATGCTATAGTTTTTAAAACTTCTATAATGGTAAGATAAGATTCTACAAACTATTGTGTGGTTATATAAAGAAAAGTTGAATATTAAAGGATATTAATGAACAAGAATCCATATGCATGTTCACTATGCAAAAGAAGTTTTGGTAGAAGGTGGAATGCTCAACGCCATAACTTTACCCATTTTAACCAAGGCGAAATATATGATAGGTTTGATAATTTGGTGATGAATTTGCCACTACCCCAAGATAAAATTTCGGGTTTAAGAGACAACGGCATAGGGGGGCTTTTTCAGGCAGGTATTGGAGAACCAAATAAAAACCACAACCAAGATCACATACTTGGCGTCCCCTCAATTAAAAACGCCATAAAGAGGGAAATCAAAAGCGAAGTTGACATTTACAATGAGAGCATGGAAAAATTAGTGCCAATTATGAATGAATTGGATGGTGTTTTGTCCAAGTACCCTCAAGGAAAAAGAGACTTTATTCGCAATATGTTAACTATGTCGTGCGTTTCTTCAGGTGACCCGATCAGCAATCTAAAAGAAAACCTTTCTTTCATCAAAAACAATAAACTGTCATATGAGATAAGAGACTGCATTTCGTCATTTTGTAATATTCCACCTTCTATGGCAAGTGTGGTTTTAAGGAATTCAATTTTACGTAACCATAATGGCAGTATATGGGCAGAAAATGCAAACAGTAAATGTTTGTTGCAGCAGCAGCCGCAACAACAGCAGCCGCAACAACAGCAGCCGCAACAAAAACCACCACGATCTCCGCCTTATTTTGTCTCGTCAATAAAAAAACTGAAGCCACATAACCAAAAGGATGATATATCGGACAATGTTACATAGTTAAAACAAAAATTCCTTTGAACGGAATCAACCTGCTAGGCACTGTTTGAGTTTTAGTTAATTACCTTACATTATAGCAATTATGGCATTGAAAATTGCAATTTAGTCTTACCAATAGGAATTAGTGAACATGTCCTATTCTCTTGTTATGCTCAAATTATTTACTACTATTGCATTAAAAAGACGTTTGTTCAAAATTCCGAATTTGCCCTTTCCAGTATATAGGATGGATTATCCAAGGGGTATATGCATCATGGAAGCATTTGCCTCAATTATACATCTTTTTTTTGCAGATTTTCCATTAATATAAAAAACCGATTCTTTGACTAAACCCCAATTTGGCAATACATAAAAGCTTAATCAACAAAGACAATACGTTAAAAACCCTGTTGATAAAGTGGTAGGTACTTTTTGAGTGGCCCTAGTTATTTTTGAACAATTCAATTGCGGCCTCCAATGGTTTGTTTGTTTCCACGCAGGTCCTAATGAATACGCCTTTCCAAAATTTATCATTTTGGCATCATAGACTTGGGAAAAACTAAGATTCATAGTTTAGGCTCATAAGCCACAAATGGGTGTAATGATGATAATGATTTTGTGCCTGAATTGGAATATAGTTTACAAAAAGTTTCACCGTTTAATTTCGATTTAATTGACCAAATAGAAAGTGATTTTTTACACAAAGGTTCCTATTTCTGATGATTAGAATCGACAAACAATATTAACTGAATAAAATTGATTTACTGGATTAGAAAATTTTGTTATAGTCCTAAAAATCAAGAGTCAATACCCCAGATAATGAATTGTCAAATTCTTAGATAATAAAATTTATTGAAATCAACATAGTTAATTTGTGAAAGTTAAAGGTGTTCAATCAGTACCTTGCTTTATTTCTTTTTCTCCTGTCGACCTTGGCATACTTTTTACTTTGAGTCCTTTTGGCGCTATAGGCGTGAGTTCTTTTGGCCTTGTTATTCATATGAAAAAAAATAAGAACTTATTATTTATATACTAATGGTTGTCTACTATTTGATGTTGTTCTAAAAATATCTCAAAGAAAAGCATTACAAAGTTTATAGGACAGCAGTGTCAATTAGTTTATTTGTGAAATTATTATTTAGTGCTCTGATATTATTTATTTTATTTTCTTCATTTTGCATCAACACTGGTAATTATTCATTGGCATCGCCAACATCCTCATTAAAACCATCTGCTAATACTACTGGTGGTTATATTGATGAATTACGATTCATCCGTTATTCCAATCCAAACATTGCCTATCAAGAAACAGGCAATGGTAACCTTGATACTTATCTGTTTCAGATTCCATTGCAATTGGTAGAAGAAGCAAAAAAGAATCCCAATTTAAATATTTATGAAAAGGAGGGCTTATCGTATGGTTTTTTGCTAAATCCCTCTAATAACAACCAAACCTTTAATCCATTCTCAATCAAAGAGATTAGGTTTGCATTAAATTTTCTAATAGATAGGAACTTTATGGTAAATGATGTCTTAAAAGGCTTCGGATATTCTATTGTGGAGCCATATGGACAGTTTTCACCTGAATATCAAAACATTGTTGATGTTGTTGAACCTTTAAAAATAAAGTATAATCCAGAACACGCCTCGGCGATGATTTCTGATTACATGAAAAAAGCAGGAGCATCACAAAATACCAATGGAAAATGGGTCTATCAGGATAAACCAGTTACTGTAAAAATCCTAATTAGAAATGATGATACTATAAGAAAAACATTTGGTGATGTTGTTTCATCAGAACTTGAAAAAATCGGCTTTACAGTCATAAAGGAATATGGGGACCTGTTGAAGGCTAACCAAATCGTTTATGGATCCAATCCAGTCGATCTTAACTGGAATATGTACACGGAATCTTTTGTCAATAGTGCATTTTTGCGCTATAACCCTAACACGGTTGGCCAAATGTATGCACCATGGGTGGGACAAATGCCCGGTTCCCAAAATCCTGCCTTTTGGCAGTATTCTAACTCTACAATCGATAGTCTAACACAAAAATTGGTGTTCAATAACTACACATCAGAAGAAGAGAGAAATGATTTATTAAAAAAAGCCGAATCAATTGGAATCCAAGAATCAGTTAGACTGTTTTTTGCAAGGTCAAATGACCCATACATAGCGTCAAATAAGATTAGTGGCCTCATAAATGATTATTCAAGTGGAATAGCTAACAAAATGTCGTTTATGAATGCCCAAAAGGAGGGCTCAAACAATAACACACTTAACATTGGCATGAACCAAATTTACCAAGGGGCGTGGAATAATGTGGACGGCTGTACGGATTTTTTCTGCAGACAAATTTACTCCATGGTTTCTGATACCCCTATACTTTCAAATCCATACTCTGGCGATCCGATGCCATTTAGAAACAATTGGTCTAATATTGTCTCCAGCGGGCCACTGAATGAGACTAAAGTGCCTAATGATGTGATAGTTTGGAACCCTTTCAATCAAACCTGGGATTCAAATGATGACAATAACAAAACCTCATTAATGAAAATAACAATGGAGCCTTTGTATTCAAAATGGCATAATGGGGTTCCAGTGGATAGATATGATTTATTATATTCATACTATTTTCCATTTGAGTGGTCAGTGGACACAAAAAACAACGATCGCACTTTTGACGCCGAGTTTTCTTCTCTAACGCTTCCGACTTTGCCGTTAATCAAAGGTGTAAAGTTCAATGAAAACAATGACACTTTTGAATCATATATCGACATGTGGCATTATGATAAAAATCAGCTGCCACAATATGGAACCATGTGGGCATCTGAGCCATGGGAAATAACAGCCGCAACCGAGCGACTTGTAACAAATGGCAAGTTATCCTACTCCAGATCTGACGCTAATATCAGGCAAAATGAACAATTATCCGTGGTTCTCCCATCTCATTCTGAGTTGATAAGGCAGGAATTGGAAAAAATGAAGCTAGAAAAATTCATACCAAACTCACTAAAGGGATTAGTTCCCCTAGATTATGTCCTAAAAAGATATGATTCCTCAATACAATGGATTAACCTTCACCAAAACGCGGCAATTGGGAATGGACCCTATTACCTTGACACTTTCAATCCTTCAGGGGGCATAGTAATACTAAAGAAATTCAATGATGCCACTTATCCCTATGACGCGGGTTATTTTTCGTCTTTTGAGGCCCCTCAAAACATTAAAATAAATAAGATTGCCATTCCAAAATTCATTAAAATCGGCAGTCCATTTAAATTCGACATAACGGTCAACCTCGAGAACAATACTAAACAATTCAATGGGGTGATAAATTATTTCATTTCAGATAGAAACGATAATGTTATCATAAAGAATTCATTTGATAGTAAAAACAGAACAAATGATCCTGTTGTTAAGGAGGACAATACTGATTTACAGAACATGGTGAATAAAAATGCGGATCAGATAACGTTGAGCATAGAGCCTGACAAAACTAAACAACTTTCCCCAGGTCCGGCAAAACTAAAATTATTTATAACCTCTGAGAGTTCCCTGAGGCCCATAATATCTGAAAATGTCCTGATCGCAAGGAGGTAAAAGTAATAAATAATCTGTTATTTGGTTAACTGTGATGAATAAAGTTTGAAGGTCTTTTTATTTTTTTTGCTGAAAAAAATCATAATTTTGTTTGTCGTATTGCTTATCACTTTATTCCTGACTATCTTTCTTTTGGGTTCAACCATGGATAAGATAATGATGGATCAAGTCAGGTTGCAAGCCATCAACTCCTTTTCGGGTGCAGCTTTGGAAAACCCAATGTTACAGCAGCTTAAAACAAATGAAGAGAGGCAGAAATTAATTGACCAACAGATAAAAATTCAAAGCCAAAGCTTGGGCTTGGATGAACCATGGTATTCGCCAAAAAAAATTTTTAATAGTATTTACAAAATAATAACTTTAAACTTAGGAAACTCCCGTTTTTTTAGTACATATTATGGCTCAAATAGCGTAAATGATCTTATTTTGGAAAAATTGCCTAATACCATTTTATTGTTCACCACTTCATCAATTGCAATCGTCTTGATAGGTTTGTTTTTTGGTACTTATTTGGCTTCTAGGGAAGGCAGTATACCTGAAAAATTTATCTCTGGTCTGGCAGCTACCAGCAGAGGTGTCCCTGACTGGTGGTTCTCAATGATAATGATCGTAATTTTTTCATTCTTTCTGCATGTTTTTCCTTCTAGGGCTACTCCTTTGAGTTCACCTAACGAACCTGGCTATATTTTAGACCTCTTATACCATATGACCCTCCCATTCATAACTCTTGTAATTATAGGGTTTTCTCCATTTGTTTATTATGTTAAATACATTGTCTTGAGAATACTTGACGAGGACTTCATAAAAACGTTAAAAATCATGGGAATCCCCAAAAGAAACATTTTATACATTCATGCGCTAAAAAATGCAGGACCGCAGCTGTCAACAATAGTTAGTTTGGGTATTACTGCTTCACTCACGGGATCTGTGTTAGTTGAGCAAATCTTTGATTGGCCTGGAATGGGTAACCTATTTTATAACGCAATAACTCAAAATGATTCTCCATTGATTATCGGACTGAGTTATATATCTGTACTGATTTATTTATTGACTAGATTAATTTTGGACATTTGCTTTACGTTTTTCGATCCCAGAATTAAGTCGGGAGAGACCTAGATTAAAAGGTTGAATGCTATAAGATATGACGCTAAAATTGATAAGATTAATAAGAGAAAACAAGGGCGGCTTTATCGGAGCTCTGCTGCTCTTTTTCCTGATGATAATGACCATTTACGCTCTTTTTTTTGTTTCCACACAATCTAGGTTGCAGTGGAACGATCCTATGTATTGGTCTGATAATCCAAAAACAGCGGCTCCAGAATGGTTTAATATTATCTTAAAGCCATTTGGCAATCAACTACCTGAGCACAAAATCTTTTACCAAAAGGATGCAACTGTAAACTCCATAAATGATACCGATTTCAAACTGGAAAACAATACCTTTTCGTATCAGTTTGATTTCAATGAATTTCCGCCTGCTTTTGACATTCCATATGAGATAACTTTGGGCGAAATCCCACCCATATTGGAAGTATATGTAAAAAGACCTGATGATTTGGAATTTAGAATTTATTCAAACTCATTGGAATCTTTAAGTAGTTTTCAAAACAATGGGGATAATGCTGTAGACAACAACAATAATAATTCAACTACCCCTACATTGATTAATAGCAACACTGTTTTAGGGAGAGTGTTTTCTTCTTCCTATGATGTGAGAAATTCCTTGGCTGAATATGGAGGTGTTTTTAAATTCCCCATTTCGGGCCTTTCAGCCGAAAAAATAATTTATTCAAAAACAGATTCTAACACACCTCTCAAAGGCAAATATGAATTTATTTTTTCAGTCTATTCTTTTGATAGTGATACGGTTCTCAAAAACCTACAATTAGTCATACAGGGGAAAGTTTATGGGTTATTAGGCACAGATGAGTTACGGCGAGATGTTTTTTTTGGAATATTAATTGGTACTCCTGTTGCTCTATTTATAGGAATTACTGTCGCATTGTCTTCTTCGTTTATTGGTCTTTTTTATGGTTTGTATTCTGGGTACACTGGAAAAAAGGCTGGAACATTCATGCTAACAGTTATTGATATCTTTATCTCCCTTCCCACCTTTATTATTTTTATAATAATCTCTATTCACTTTGGAAGAAACTTGATGTTTTTAATTGGGCTCTTTATTTTATTTGGCTGGCCCGGTGTAGCTTTATTAAATAGAACATTTAGTATTCAGATTAAAAACTATCCGTACATAGAAGCATCAAAATTAATGGGTGAATCTGATTTCAAAATCGTCTTACGCCATATAGTGCCACAATTATTGCCTTTTACATTGGCTAATTTTGCATTGTCCGTTCCGATTGCAATATTGGGTGAATCTGCATTAAGTTTCCTTGGGTTTGGTGACCCGTCTTTCCCCACATGGGGACAAATGTTGCAAGAGGCACATGCCTCTTCAGCTGAAACCCTGGGGTATTGGTGGTGGATTGTCTCTCCTGGCTTAATGATATCTGTAACTAGCATTGCTTTTATTTTGATAGGCCGATCATTGGAAAATCTTGTAAAAATTGGTAAAAGGAGATAAAACTGTATCTTAAATACTGCGAATAAGATCATTCATGTCATTATAAGTTAACTATTTGTTTCTATGATTGTTTTTTGCAATAATCTAGTTCTTTACCTTGGCTGTTATATGCGTGAATGTCTCCTTCATCATATGGATGGCATATTATTATTGAAATTAAACCATAGAAATGGTTTAGGTCTTCTATTGAAGGTAAACTTGATCCACTGGGATGAGAATGCGCTGTTCCGACATATTTTAGATCAAATGGTAATTCGTTTATTGGAAAACCTGAATAAAAGGGGCCGTGAACGGAAAAAGGTGGAATTACCAAATTATTTATGTATATCTCACCCTTTTTCCTTTTCCCTTCGAGAATTAATATCGCCTCATAAGGATGATGCATTTTTGAGTAAGAGATTATTCCATTAATAACATTGTTTGTTATTGTAATTAATTTTTTATTCTGATGGTTTTTATTATTATACAAGTCTTTATCCTTATTAAAAAAATTTAAACCAAAACCCATAATGATTTTTTATTTATAAAAGATAAATATCTTGTGGAAAGAGTCTTATAATAGAAAATAATATATTCTAGGTAGATATGACTTACACTCATGGTAAAGGAACAATCCTTTAGTATTCTAAAAAGGGAATGTTTGCAGTTTGATATATAGTATATTTCTTATAGTATATTTTTCTTCATTCTTATTTGTTGCATCTGTATTTTCGTCTGTTAGCGCACAATTACCGGAAAACGATACTATCAGTACCAGTCAAAGCACATCGAATGCATCTGTTCCTCAGAAGTCCAATGGTGTAAGGATAACGTCGCCTATAAATGGGGAACAGATATATGTTAACGGGACTGACTATTTTACCAAAAACGGAGAAAATCTTTTAATCAGGGGATTTTCTGTTTACGACAAAAATACTTCTTCAAGTTGTGTCGTCTCTGTGATAATCAATAATGTCAAACCATACCAGTTGACTAACGCCACTGGTCAAGCAGGAGATGGGGATTATTCGTCTTGGATTTATGATTTCACATCCGCATATTTGCCTTTAAAAGAGGGCTCTAATAAAATCACGTCAAAATTGACTTGTCAGCCAGGAAACAATTATGCCTATTATAGTGTAAATATTACTGGATTGAAACTAAATGATACCTTTTCAGCCAATACTAAAAAGCCCACAACTGTTGAAAGTAAATATCTTAATGACACAAAAAGCGCCAACCTAAACAACAACA
>JADDOQ010000072.1:0-1408 GCA_016782315.1 Nitrososphaeraceae archaeon
ATGGAGTGTGAGTTTTGCGATTGCACAAGGAATGTGAAATTGCCGGGCAAGTCTTTGGTTGAAGAATTGGGCATAGACACAGAAACAGAGCCTCAAAAGGATACTTTTGTGGACATTGGCAGAATAAACCTAAACAGAAAGAAACAAGGCAAAGGGATTCAGGGGTTAAGAGATGTTATGGAGAAACTGAAAAACGGAAACAATGTGAAACCAATATTTGCTGCAGCCGCTGTCTCGGGATTGTTTGCCATATTTTATGATTGTAAAGATGATGATTATCTGCGAATCAAGAATATTTTGGATACGGCGGAGGCCAAAGAACTGCTAAAGTCAATTGGGTTGGATGTGAGCTATGATGATGTGGAATCGGTGAAGACAGCTGCCGCCAGATCTTCATTGGCTAAGGGTTTCAAGTGGTCGAATGTCGTTTAGCGTACAGTAACACTCACAAACCGATGAGTTTATGTTAACCATGTCGCCACCAAACCCGTTATTGTGCTTAAATCCATGGTTATGCCATATTCCGCTGTTTGGGCTTTTTGTCTATGTTCCCCATAAATACATGTGAGATCTGATTGCGGTTGCAATAGGCATAGCCATTAGAGTAGTTTTCTGTTCACCCCAAATTTTTTAGAGACTAAATGTCCCAGCCAAGTCAACCGAACACTCAAGTACTGAATATTTCATCAGGTTTATTTTTTGATTTAGTTTTATTTCTCTCCTTCTTCTCCTTTCTCTTTGCTATCGGACTTGTCATAAATTACAAAAACAAGTATTATAGGTGAAAGTAATGGTGTGGACATCTTTATTTTGTTGTATATATCTTTGTTAAATTAATGATCCATTAGGCCCTTAAAATAGGATATGTTGTGATTTATGATTTCGGTAAGGGAAATGGCGATTTGGCAGTAGGCAAGGACCTCTTGCTTTTGCTTGTCGGACTCCCAGAACTTCTTGTTTTATCCTTTCCATCTTTTCGACTGTTCCTTTATTTTAATCTTGATGCCTCCATACCTTTTCAGCTCGTCTATTAGCTATTTTAAAACTCTAATTAGATTCTCTGCTTTTAAAAAAATTCCTTTCTTTTAATATTAGTTGTTGTTGTAGGGCTTCTTTTTAAGATATGGTGAACTCAAAACAGTTGATCTCAACATTTCTTGCGCTTGTGCAGTTGAGATTCTTTTTGATGCTGCTACAAAAAATGATGCTTTTTTCATGCCTGCAATTGAAAGGTGAAAATTAATTGCGTTTTTTATGACTTTAGATGGATTCGAGGATGATAAGGATAAGATGATTAATTCCGCCACCGTGTTTATCCTTTCAGCATGGGGCAGATTCGATAATAATAACAGCTTGTCAAGTTCCTCAACTAGTGGAAGAATTTTTCCAAAAACCTTTAAGACTTTTT
>JADDOQ010000072.1:1564-11007 GCA_016782315.1 Nitrososphaeraceae archaeon
GTAATTTCTGGTCTTAAAGGCATTAGTGTTGAAGCTCTGAGCCATTTCGTCTGAATTGATATTGTGGTAATTGGTTGATGGTGTTGTTGTCTCCCCATTGTTTTTTGCTGTTGCTATTGCTCTTTTATCTGAAATCCGTTTAGTTCTGTCATCATAAACTATGGCCAAATCATCGTGAACTGTACTGTTATGGCGTTCAGCATTAAACTTTCTAGTGAATGTTTTGCTGCAACTTGTACATCTATACGTATTTTTTTTTCACTTTGTATTTGTTTTATATTGTGTTATCTATATAAAGAGTAACTCGGTGTAACTCATTTTGATTTAGTCTATGTTATCTTGATCAATTAATAATTGTGCTATGGTATTAACAGATAATTAAGTATCCAATTTTTGTAATCTGTTGGTAGTGTATCGAGTAGACAAATATTTTAAAAATAATATGGGGTCTGTATTATTATGCTTATTTTGCTATCCTTTACTCCGCCAATACAGAAAAAAATGCTTTTAACTCTTTGGGGAAGTTCGCAGAAGAAATAATCTAAACAATTGGTAAAATATTTGTATATGTTTTACAATAACTCTTAGTTAAACATATAAATCATTTACAATTTCTATTGTATTAGACATAATAAACTAAAAAACCGATAAATATATTAGATATTTGCATACAATGTGTTAGCCAAAAAAATTCTTTAGTCTCTTGCAAAACAGAGATTGAAGGAAAGTATTTGGCCGCCAACACTTCCTTCCTTCTGCCTATATCTGTTGCTAATAGATAAAGTCCCCAAGACTGAAACGAAGGGGTGAAAAAGGAACTTGAAGAGTATGGGCGGCCATATAATTGCAGATTAACCAGATCTACGAAAAAAAACTTCAAGATCCTTTTTTTCTGAATCTTAATTTAATTATTTGTGTAGTTGGACCATGTGAACTTTTTTAGTAGTTCTGGATAATGACAGATTCTTAAAAAAACTAACCTTTTGCCCTACCGTGTCTAGTTTTCAAATACTTTGGGTTTTCCAACTTGACCCTTTGTTTGTTTTCCAAATCAATTTTCTTGTCTTCTATTTCGTCTTTTGACGTTTCTTCAGGAATCTCGTTAGGGGCATGAAAACAGTTAATAACTTTGCGATGGGAAAATTGATGCTGCCGGTAAAAGTAACAACATACTTTAAGGATAGTCACTAAAAACAATAGCCTACAGATGAAATATTGTTGCAACAAACTTGGCATGGTATTTACTTCAGTCATAAAACCCTTCCATACCAAAAGAGGGATATGCATACTTGAAGCAAAAATCATTGATCCTGAATTTGGCGAGCGCTATTCTTTCAAAAGAGCGGACGGAACTGTTGTAAAAAGAAATGACCGGGAGTTAAGATTGACGATAACTCACTGTCCCTATTGTGGGACTCCATTAAAATTCCTTTTCAATGATGCAGACAAAACTCTACAAGAGTGTCCTTGAGGGGAGTTTTTAATCAAATAGGATCTTGGAAATGTGGCATCCAGAAAGTATTCGATTATGAGCAGGGGCCCCGTGTCACCACTGTCATTTTCTGGGGAGCCTTTGTTCTTTAACGCCTTTAATTCTTCGGAGGAGTCTGCAAAAGAGAATGGTTTAGGTTAATAGGCAAGAACTTTATTTTCAATTAATCTTATAAGCATAAACTGCAATAACCATTAAAATATTTATCTGTAAATGCTTTAAATCATCCACCATATACTATATTTTTATATATTGCTTGGAAAATAATGCGAGATTATGTTATGGATAACAAAATGGTATAAGAATATGGGAAACCGACATCGTTAACCGCTAAAAAAAGAGATATTGCCATATTTTACTAAGGTTTAGTTACTTGGAAAAAGAATGCATAAAAAAGGATTTACCTTATACATTGCTCTGCTAAAAAGAATAACAATCTGAAAGAGTCTTTGATTGAGGTTAAACCGGATTCACTTTACACTGCAACTCCAACTCAACGGTTTATGGAACAATGCAGACAAGCAAAGGCAAATGGGGGCATTATTTTACGACAAGTATGGGGTATGGTTTGATGATAAAAAACACATATGGTGTGAGAAAAATCCTTCAAAATAGCAGAAAAAGAACTCGAGTTACTAATAAAGGATTTTGAAACTAATCTAAGTAAACATGATGAAATATGGTTCTATTACAATCCTGGGCGCTTCCATAAGGTCTACAGGGAACTATTGGAAAAATCAAAGTCAATCTCAAAGATAACCCATTTTCCCCATAAATTGTTGCAACTTTGTTACACAATTCGAGATTTAATTCTTTTATGCCACTAATTGGCTGAATTTAATGGATTTTATGGTCATTTTGTATATTTTTCTATGATTTTTACCAAATCATTTACGTTTTCACAATCATTGATAAGACTCCTTAGTTCATTAATCAATTCTTTATCTGGATTTTCGTTTTGAGACTCGTCTAAAGACAGGTTGTTGATATCCTCTGCCATTTTACTGTCCAATCAGTATAAGTGAATTCCAATATATTTTTCTTCGATTGGTTTAAAATCTTTACTGCTTTGTAAATTTTTCTATCTATAAAAACCATTGATCTGGGTTGCATTAACAAAAAATCAAAAAACGGAAGGTGGATTATCATGTGTTTTCATAACATGCGTTTTATTGTTTCGTGATTTATTTATAGATGATGCTATGCTTTATAACAAGTAAATGCTTGACCAATCTTTTTGTTTCACTTTTGCTTAAGCCAAATGTTGTTGGCATAAAATGATCACTATGACATTTGAAATTAGAAATTAGAAATTAGAAGTTTAAAAATGCCTGAATATTGCTTTGAGTTCTCTGACTTTATAAATATGGGCATATCATCAATGCCAGTTGCAATGTAGCTTGATAAAAGCCATTCACCATGCGCAAACTCCAGTGTTTTTTCCAATATTCCATTATCCATTGCGAAGGTGTTACTCACAAAAATTCTGTCAATGGTTTCGGTAACGTACAAACGAAATATGTGTGAAGTTGCTGCAATGCACTGGTGTTTAGATATGCGATTCTCTGGTTTGCTACACATCCACCCAAACCATACTTTCTCACCTGGCGCAAAAGAGTTTCAATCTCCACACCCTGCAATCCTTGTCTATTCCCCGAGCGTTAGGCAGGTCGCGGATGACTCTGCTAGAAACCAATACCAATGCTTCAAGTGTAAAAAATATTGACACTGATTCTCTATGTAGGATATTGATAGATGGATTTCGAACGTCTAAATATCTTTGGCCCTTGGAGAGGATTACGATAGAAAAATGGACTATGGCATTAGTGCCATGCGGGCAAAACTATCGTCACAATCTTTTGAAGAATGGAAAAACAAATTGGACATGCAGACTTTGGTGGTGGTGGCGGTGGATAATATCATTCATATCCCAATTTTTGTTTTCATATGGAAAATGCGGTCTTTCAAAGTGCTTTACATCTAACGTGTTTTTCAGGTTAGCAAGCCTAACCAAACAACAAATTCTTTATTAACAGATATGACATAAAACAGTAATGATTTAAGGTGCAAATTTCATAACTTGAGCCATGCAAGTAGTAATACTGCATTGTTAAAAAACCAAGTATATGATGAGATAAATGAAGTATCATATGCAGTAATGGGTGTATCGCCAGAGCACATTGACGACATTGCTGATGCCAACTATCCCTCAAAGGAAAATGGCCTGCTACAACAAATCTCTGCAGCCATAAACGTTCGCTTAACATTGGTAGATGACCAAAATTTTCCATATGTTTATTTTGACAATTTTGGCTCCTTGTCCAATTCTGATAAAGTGTTTCTATATGGTCCTAGCGGATGTGGCAAATCGCGAGGAGTGCTTGAAATTATAAGACAGAATATTCGCCATGTAGAAAGAGTCTATGTAATTAATCCAAGAAATGTTGTTGGATTGGAATTAGGGCGAGCTCCCTTAATGGACATAGTTAACATGTTTTCTGAAAACGACATGGTAATTTGGGATAACTTTCCTGATGATTTGATAAGGCGAGACTATAACAACGTTCTGCGAGTTTTGGAATTACTAAGCTCAAGGAATGTAAAAAAACTTGTTGTCGCGTTAAAGCCAAAATACATGGAGTTCTTTAGGGGCCTGCCTAAAGAAATGCCTGAGTTTTTTAGTAACGAGATAGCCTATGGCAAAGAATCCTTTAAGGTTATGGTGAAGAGTTACGGTAGCAATATTTCTCAGTTTAAGGAGGTGTACAGCAAATGTGTTTCAAGGGATTTGGAAAAAATAGCAAACATACTGTGGAACAAAGAGCCAACTCCTTTAACCGTGCTTGATTATTATAATGAGCTAAGAGGCAAACATGCGAAAAATGGTGAAATGCCAGAAGGCTACAAAAGCAACAGCCATTTAATCCATCAATCATTTGTTGGTGTAATAGAAGCTGAAAAGCTACTGCGTAGCTCAAATTATTACGGACACCAATTTGCCTTATTGACCAGCCTACAGGAAAGGCAGGCTGACGTGGACTTTCTCTATGTGCTGCAGATGTGCTACGAGCTAGGGCTTGAAAGAACAGAGACAAATGTTACTAACCTTCAACAAGCAATATTTGGAAGCACATCACCTAAAGACCCACACAACAAACTCAGCAATTGGCTTTACATGATGGGGAAACAGTATTGCATACATGATGTTTGCAGAGAGTCCATTAAACTAAAGGACGACATCAAAGTCAAAATGCTGTCATATGTTTCTAACAATTTCAACAAAATTATTCCTTCTAGTTCGAGCCAAGTAAACCGCTTTGGCTTGTTCCTTGGGCGAAACATTGAACTTTTGGCTCCAGTGTCATCTGATGGCATTTTGCCTGAACGCGTGTACTCCTATATGAAAAAAAATGCTCCATTTGAGAGAGCAATCGGTCAGGGGGCTGGAGAGGTCTTTCCATCGATTAACGATCAGTTTAGAAAAACTCTTATCAATAACTCTGATGCGGAAATAGAGTTTGGCATAGGGATGGCTGAGAGTTTGGGGCTTGTTTTTCCTTTGCTAGATTATGACCAAAGGCAACTAATTTTTCGTAAAATTTATGACAGCCTTTTGTTTGCAAGGTTTTTTGGTCAAAGCCTAGGAAGGAACATTAAGGATTTGGAACCGGATATTAGGCAAGAAATTCTCGATCACACTGATGTAAACCCCCAGTTCGCCGATGGAATTGGCATAGGGGTAGGTCAGGTATTTGAGTTCTTAGATGATGATCTCAAGGATGAGATCAACTCAAGAGCTAATGTAAGCGTCGACATAACCAGGGGACTCGGATGTGGTTCCGCACTATCAATTCAATCTCCAAATGAGAATCATATTAAAGACGTATACGCAAAAGCCGAAACAAACAATGAGTTTGATGCAGGCTTTGGATGCGGTTTTGGTATGCTTTATTCAAATTTGCCTGAGGATCTCAAAATCCAGGTTCTGAAAAGATGCGACAACCATATTGAATTTAGTTATGGTTTTGGGCTCTATGGCGCGTATCTTTCGGCCGAGGATTGCCCTGAAGAATTGCTCTCTATGGCGGATAGGAATGTATCTTTGGCTATTGGTTTGGGTCTTGGATTTGGTATAAAGTTTCCGTATCTCCAATTGGAGTTTCAGATGTTTATTTTGGAAAAATCCAAGGCAAACCTTATGCTTGACTTTGGGCTTGGATTTGGCACTGGACTAATTTACAGGCATCTGCCCCCCGACCTTCAGGCTCAGTTTCTTGGTCAGGGAAACAGGCAAAATGAGTTTGATATGGGGCTTGGGTTTGGCATGGGATGGGCGTGGATATACCTTAGTCCTGAAAACAAGGATCAAGCTTTTTTAAGGTGCAAAACAAACCATGGCTTTGCCTATGGGGTTGGCATAGGACAAGGATACCACTTCAAATACCTTTCAGAAGGCGAAAAGGAGAATGTTTTGAAAAAAGCCGACGAAAGCGCTCATTATGACAACGGATTGGGCTATGGCTTGGGGGAGTCCTTTCTCAATTTGGGCGAAAAATTGCAAAACCAGGCATTGAGCAGAACCATGACAAACAACTTTTTTGCATATGGCTTGTCTTCCGGACTTGGAATGGTTTTTTCCTATCTTTCTCCCCAACTCAGGGAAGACCTGTTCTCAAGATCCATTGATAACATATGGTTTGCAAGGGGCCTTGGATTTGGAATAGGGCGCTACAGTATGTCCTATTTCAATGAAGAGTTAAAATCAAAAATACCTTTGGAAACAAAAGAGAATGCGGAGTTTGCCGTTGGACTTGGCGAAGGTGTTGGCAGTTCTTTATTTTACCATAAAGATTTTCATAAAGAACTGTCAGGTGAAACTATCGGTCGCAACAGCAGCAACAATGGTGATAATCCATTTTATAGAAGGGGACTTGGCATTGGACTTGGCAAGAGCTTTGTGTATTTGCCCCAAAGCTGCCGCAAAGACGTATTTAGGTTGGCAGAAAAGGACATGCACTTTGCCGTTGGACTTGGCGAGGGCATCGGTTACATATTTGGATACATTGACCCGCTTAACCAAAACGAAATTTTAGCCAAAACATCCTCCTCTTTTGCAGACAGTGGCTTTGCGATGGGATTTGCCATGGGGGTTGGTGCTAACTTTGACTACCTTGAGAAGCCAATAGCGCAGCTATTGGCAGCAAGATCAAAAGACATTCAATTTTCCATGGGTTTGGGAATAGGGATGGGAAGGACATGCAGGTACCTTTCGCAGCCCAAAGTAAAATCCTTGTACTTGCAGGCAAGGAACAACAAACATTTTGCCGTTGGACTTGGCGAGGGCATCGGTAATGTGTTTCCGTATTTGAGCGCTGGCTTGATGGGCGAAACAATGGCAGAGGCTGATGGCAATGAGGAGTTTGCAACGGGGTTGGGCATTGGTATGTCCATTTCATGCAGAAACAATGAATTGAAATTTAGGGAAGCCTATTATTCTGCAGCAAACAAAAACATTGCGAAAGGGTTGGGCCATGGTTTTGGCATGTCTTATCCTTTTTTGCGTAAGGGGTTGCAAAAAGAGTTGGAGGCTGTGTCAGAAAAAGACAGACTTTTTGCCAAAGAGTTTGGATTCAGCTTAGGACATGCATATTCAAACCTGAATCCGCACAACAACCCCTTTGAGTATTTCGGCGGGTTGCTGAAAAAAAACCCTGAATTTGATTTTGGACTTGGCGCGGGTTTGGGACATAGCTTTACTTTTCTAAACATGGGAACTCAAGGGAGGATATTGAGCATGGCCAAAGAGATAGGGGATTTTGGGTGTGGGTTTGGGGTTGGGTTGTCCCGGTCTTTTAGGCATGCTGATGCAATAGTGGGCCAGGAAATCCTCAGACAAGTTGCTGAGGTAGACTCTATCTTTTCATACAGCTTGGGATATGGACTGGGGAACACCTTTCCATCCTTGAATGAGAACACGCAAAAAAAGGTAATGGGCATTGCAGGGAGAGACTGTTGGTTTGCAAGGGGTTTTGCCAAAAACATCGTAAACAATTCCAGATACCTGGATGGTTGCCTTCAGGGCGAAATTTCAAAACTTGTTGAACAAAATGCCTCTTATTGTTCCCAACTTAAGGATGAGAATTCTAATGGACTGGAAGGGATGCACCATAAAATAGGCATGATGGAAAATGGCTTGAACTACTATTGTTTTCCACTTTTAGGATTGACTGACAATGGTGTTGTTTCCCGTGATTGGATTTTGGAGACTGACGATGAGGTTGTCTTTTCAGGGCAACAAAAGATCTGTTGTGTGGGATTTATAGACATGATGAACTCCACCAAAATTGCGTCCAGGCTGGAAAAAACACAGCTCTCAAAATACTACTCAATTTTTCTAAATGCGATGGCAACAATAATAAAAAACTTTGGAGGCAAAATAATCAAAAACGCCGGGGATGCGTTGATTTTTTACTTTCCTGACACTGTTGATTTGTCTGTCGCCACGCCCAAAGCAAAAGAGGTATTGGAGTGTGGTGTCACAATGAGTGCGGCACATGGCATAATCAATGCAAAAATGCACAAGGAGGGATTGCCGCCTGTAAACTACAGAACCAGTGTTGATTACGGCCAGGTTGAGATTGCCACTTCAAAATCCTCTCAGAATGAGGATTTGTTTGGTTCATCGATGAACATATGCGCAAAAATAAACGGAAAAGCCGCTCCAAATGGCATGATAATTGGTGAGGGATTGTTCAACATGTTGGGCAATGCCTTTGATGGCGATTACGTCATTGAGCCTGCAGGAGAGGTTGGCCTGAGCTTGGCTGGTAAGGAAAAATACTCTGTTTACCATGTTGAAGGCAAAGGTGAGAATACATTAAACCCATTCAAACACAAAATTTCATAATCTACATATGGCCATGAGCACTAGATTCGTCAACTCTGTTATGGTGATCTTAGACCAGGTTAATTGATTGACCCATTCTCTGTCGCATGTCCAAGTTCACATTTCTTGTTTTTGCTATAGGGGATGTAATCCTCATCATCATCATCATCCTCATCATCATCTAAGCATTCTTTTCTTTGTCTTTTGGGTGCCGTGTGGGGGAGTGTGTCACACTTAAATAATTGCATAACAAGCATTTTAATTAAGAAACAATGTCTGTTGCAAATAATTCAAACTCATTAAATAAAGAGTTGGCCATAGTATGAGAAATAATGCCATCTGCTACTTGCTATAGAAAATATGTAGAAAAACACTCCAAAAAGGCTAAAAACAATATGCTTGATTTAAAGCAAAAAAGGCATTTTTTAATATGCCAAAATTGCTTTTGGATGGCGTCTGCATTACCTACTTTATCCGATGTCTGTTTAATAACATGTAAAGAATGTTCTCTTTGTGTATGCAACATAGACAGATTTCTAATTTGTGGCGACTCATTCTAATTGGAGCTTGAAAAATGATATTTGCAAAAAGTAATAACAATGGCAAAAAACACCCAACATTACAGGCGGCTATTGTGGAACCTGTTTTAATGGCATGTCTTGAGGAATGTTCTGTTTGTGAACTTTACTGCAAAATACAAACAATATTGCCGTTGCCATATTCTTTACTCAAAATATTTGTTTTATTTGATTGACTATGAGCTTTTATCGTATGATGGACAAAGGCAGGCATACATAACAGAAGAAGGGGGGGCTTGACTTGTTGCATATGATTAACAAAGAGAAAAAGACGGCAATGGTCGATAGTGAAGATATTGTAATTACAATAGAACAACTTTACCGTTTAAACGAATCTGCCATACTACTCCATGAAATTGATAAAAATATTTGTGTCTTGGGAAAACTACAGATTATTGGCGTTTTAGGTGCAAAACTTGCGGCAGTGAATTTGAAGATAATGCCCATTTAGAAAAATCACAGAGAAGTTAATGGTGGAAATCCGAGG
>JADDOQ010000073.1 GCA_016782315.1 Nitrososphaeraceae archaeon
GAGCTACCAAGGCATTTTATTATAAAAAATTAACAGCATAATTTAACCATTTCCATTAATCAAAATAAAATTTATCAATCACCAAGATATTCTGCCATCATATTATTATCAAATACCATGTTCTTTTTAATTGGTCGAAATAACATGGTCAATTGTGTTTAATTGTGATCTATCAAACGGCTAAACCACCATTTCTTTTGTAAACATGCCCAAATCACGCCCCGTGTACATCTATACCATCCATCAAAAACAGTTTTTTTTCATATTGATTTTCATTGTTTCAGTTGTATTTACGGACACAAACAAAAAGGCCTTACTATAATATAATACCACGCCAAATACTAACATACTATTTTATGTATTTGGTTAAATTTCATTTAAAATAGAGGCAATTAAAAATTTAAACAACAACAGATGTTGAGAACCCTGAGCCAAATTTTTTAATTAAATACATCATCCATTTCCAATACCTTCTTTAGAGATCTGTATCTATTATAATCATCTAGCAATATTTTAGATAAATGTTTAGTTATATCAGTAACACTGATTACACCAACAATTCTATTATCAGCTTCTAATACAGGAAGCCTTTTGATCTTATTTGATAGCATAACCCTAGAGGCGGTATCAACTGAATCATAAGCCATGATTGTTAATAATGGAGTAGACATGATATCTTCCACCAAAACTTCACTAGCATTCAAATTAGTCAAACAAACTCGCTCCACCAGATCCCTTTCAGTAACAATTCCCAAAGGTCGGTTTTCTTTATCTATAACAATAACAGAACTTATTCTTTTTTTAGTTATAATTGATGCAACATCTTTTGCGTTTTTGTTTGAAAAGGCAGCAATAGTGAATGGTTCTCGGAATGACATTATCTCGCTTACACTACTCATTAATATTTTAACTAACAATAGTTTTGTACCACACATATAAAAATATATAAAAGAAATATTACTGCCAAATCAAAACCAATAAGTAGAGTAATATCAATTTTTATCAATATGATGTTTTGATACAATAACTTTTTAAATCAAATATTTTGCCAAATCCAACTCAAATAGACAGCATTAACCAGATTACTGAATTTCACCATTATTACAATAATCATAAAATAGTCAACTTATTCATATATCGGTTTTGCGTGCATAGAATATTCCAATACTAATCTAACGATAAACAACAACTATAATCATTGATTTATGCATTGATAAAACATATGTGAAATGAACGATATAGACACTGTTCTTTGTAAAAGAACTTAAAAAATGGCACAATAAGACATTTTAATAAATATCAATAACTAACCATCATGAATCAAAATAGATCAATATCAAGTTAATCAATAGTTGATGTAACACATAAAAATAAAGACGATATGTTTTATTTGTAATTGATGTATTTTTCAGAGCTTGCAGAAATGTTTGAAAAAATGGAAAAAACCACCAGCAGATTAGAACTTACCAATCATCTTGTATACATATTGAAAAGAACTACCTCAGAAATCATCGATAAAATAGTTTATTTAATTCAAGGTAAATTAGGACCAGACTATCAATCCAAACAATTAGGTATAGCTGAAAAAGTAGCAATAAAATCATTAGCACTAGCAAGTGGCTATTCTATCAATGACGTTCAGGCAAAATATAATAAAATTGGAGACATAGGCGATGTTGCCTATGAAATATTAAAATCAAAATTGCAAACCACATTGTTTTACGAAAAACTAACAATTGAAGGACTGTATAATACTTTGATCAAGATATCAGAACTAACAGGATCAGGCTCTATAGAACTCAAGCTAAAATACATAAACAGTCTGTTGAACAATTCTACAAACCTAGAAAGCAAATACATTTTAAAATTGATATTAGGGAATTTAAGACTCGGAATAGCTGACTTTACAGTTTTGGATGCAATAGCCATAGCATTTACGGGAAATAAAAAAAACAGGAAAATTCTAGAAAGGGCATACAATGTCTCTAGCGATTTAGGAAAAATTGCAAGAATACTGTTTAATGGTTCAATAGATAAAGTCCAATCTATCCCAATTTCCATATTTGTACCAGTACGTCCAATGCTCGCTGAAAGGTCACCCGATTCAGAAGAAGCATTAAAGAAAATGAGTGGAAAAATGTGCTATGCAGAATATAAAATAGATGGCGAGAGAATTCAAATACATAAACAAAATGAAAGAATAGAACTATACACACGAAATCTAGAAAATGTGACAAATAATTTTTCAGACATAGTCAATGAATTCGAGAAAATAAGCACCAAAGACTTTATTGCAGAGGGAGAAATTGTTTCTGTCGATTCAACAACAGGAAGATTTCTTCCCTTTCAGAGTTTGATGCATAGAAGAAGGAAATACAACATAGAGGATGCAATCAAAGATTATCCGGTCAGGCTAAACTTTTTCGATTTACTGTATTATGATAATCAAGATAAAACAGATTTACCTTTTTCAACAAGAAGAAAAACTTTAGAGGAAATCTTTAGTTTTGAAAATGAAAAAATAAAGTTGATTAGCCAAAAGATGGTTGAAAAAGCAGAAGAAATTGACAATTTCATGACAAAAGCGATTGAAGACGGTTGTGAAGGGTTAATGATCAAAAATCCCGACAGCACTTACCGTGCAGGAGCAAGAGAATGGGCATGGATAAAATTAAAGAGAGAATATTCAAACAAACTTTTAGATACAATCGATTTAGTAATAGTTGGGGCAATATACGGAAAAGGAAGAAGAGTTGGAAAATATGGGGCTTTACTATTGGCATCTTATGAACCTAATGAAGATATCTTTTATACAATATGCAAGGTAGGGACAGGGTTTACTGACGAATTACTCGATGAAATCTCAAATAGATTAAAACATCACATCATAGCAAACAAGAACCCTCGAGTAAATTCAGGAGAAATCAAAATGGATGTATGGTTTGAGCCAAAAATAGTCATAGAAATATTTTCCCCAGAAATAACATTGAGCCCCATATATACAACCCACATTGACAAAATAAAAAAAGGATATGGTTTAGCTTTAAGATTTCCCAAATTTACAGGAAAAATAAGAGAAGACAAAAATGCAGAAGATTCGACAACAATAAGGGAAATTGAAAACATATACAAAAAGCAATTAAAATCTATTTAGGATACGATGCAAAATAAGAAAAAACTATTTACCGAGACTTTTGATTTCTTCTTATTATTTTTATTTTGTGGAAAAAATGCAAGAATAAGTAAACCCACGTAACATCTCTTTCGTCAATCCATTAAAACGATTCAGATGGGATTCAAAACCATAATCTATAAGTTCGCAGTCGCCATCATGTTTGTTTTTCATATCACTGAAAACACATTTTAGAAAATGGATGTGGTGTCTACCATAGAAATAGGTTATTACAGATGCATCAAGTTTTAGTCAACAACAAACAGTCCGGAATAACAGAATCTTATTAGCAATTTAAGTAAAAGAGGACAATATAAGGTATAATACATAATCCAGAAAGTTAAGAATCATTTCAACAATAATCACGCGCCATGTCAATCAATTTAGAAAGAGAATTGCAGAAAAGGAAATCAAAAAAACACAGAAGACTTGCCAAGGCAAACTTCAACAATATGCACACATGCAAAACACACAATCTATTATCTAGATCTTAATAACCACTTCCGTCATAATTTTATTCAAAATAACTAATCGCCTGCAAAAAATTAACACTGCATAAGTTTTAAAAGCACCATTAATGGATCTTTTGCACTGAAAAGGCATATTGCCAAGTTACGGAATATAATATTAAATAGCCAAAAACATAATGTGATTTATGCAAACTAAAAGAAAAATAGCTGCAGAAATAACAGTTTCAATTGCATTTATTATGTTAGCCGTGTATGTCGCCGATGCAGGAATAGCAAGATTAAACAATGGTGATGGATTTATTCCTCTTTCATTAAAAGACAGGGGGATGATATTAGGAGGAGGTTCAATAATTCTCTTTTTAATATCATTTGGAATAGGATTTAATATCAAATCAAAGGTTATAACAACTTTATTAATTGTTGGAGGGGCACTGATGGCAATAGCTGTAATCATTCCAACTTTTATCATACCTGACAATTCAGATATGATATCGGATACAAGTTCTCCTTCAAGTGATCCAATGCTTGGAATTATCATAGTTGGATTTATAATAATGGGACTAGGAATTTTGAGAGCTGTGAGAAAAAAATAATATGGAAAATAAACATTTTTAAAACTTTTTCTTAACAGATAAAATTACCTTTATCGACATAATACTAACTGTTTCAGAATCATTAATTTTGAGATGAGATGATACAGGTGACAACAATTCTTTCTTTCAGATCAATCAAATATTTCATGCCTATACAAATTTTTTAAAAACATATCAAAGAATTTAGAAGATATCATTGTTATCAATATATCAATATACAACATAACCAACAATACCATTAGAAAATTAAAGACAAACAAAATAGGATAACGTATTACCATGTATTGGTTATTTTCGTAGGTAATACCAAAAAAATGTTTTTTATTACACAAAAATCACTAATTCGGCATAAACATTTTTTATATTTATACCAAAGATTATAACGTTCTTTAACCAATTAAAACTATTGGAAACTATCCTGGTCAAGGGGCCAATATCTATGAAAGTAAGAGGAGAATGCGAAATATTAGGTGTCAAATTTAAAAATACCTTCATCATATACCAAAATAACAAGTATCTCCCCATCGAGAAAAATGCAGACACAATAATATCTCTAAAAAAAGGAAAGAATTATTTTAATTTAGAAAAAAAATCAAAATACGACCAAGACCAAATTGGAACAAATATTTGGGACAGTATTATAAAATGCATATTAAATTCTAATAGAAAAAGAATAATAATTATTGGTCCTTCAGATACTGGCAAATCGACATTAACTTTATTCATAGCAAACAAATTGCTCAATAAAGGCCTAAGACCACTTATAATAGACTCAGATATCGGGCAAGGGGAATTATCGCCCCCCACTTGCATTGGAGCAACAATTTTGTCCAAACAGACAATAGATCTTGCAAGAGTTAATCCAGATTACGTAAATTTCATCGGCGACATACAGCCAGTAGGTTATGAGTCAAGAATAATAGACTGCATAAAGAACTCTTACGATAAATTAAATAAAAACGACAATATAACGATAATAAACACGGACGGTTTTGTAGACAATAACGAAAATAACTACAAAATAGATTTAATAAAAAAGATAGATCCAGATTGCATTATCTGCATGGGTGAAAACGACCAAACCATTGACCTATTCGACAGCATAAGGGAAGAATTTTCGGGTAATTTAAATATAAAAATAATACAAGGTCAAGCACCACATAAAGAAATAAGAAAAACAAGCTACGACAGAAGGGTGAAAAGATTAATAAAATACTCAAATCTTTTGAAAACTTTTACAAAGAAAGTATTTATTTCCAAGCACAAAGTAATTGCTATCTACTATCAAAATAGTTTTCTTTTATCAGAAAGAAATACAGAAACAGAAAAGATTAATGGAATAGGATCAAAAGATAAAATTATTAAAGATTTACTAAATAACAGGAATTTTGTTAGAAATCGCTTTGTTGGCCTATCGTTAAAAGAGGATTATGAGAAAATTGCAGGTTTTGGCATACTAAAGGAATTCAACAAAGGTTATTTTATGATACAATCATCTATTAATAAATTTGACAACATATTCATAAGTGATATAAAATTGTATAACGACAGTACAAGTTTGTTCAGATAAAAAGGGATTATCAACAACAGTTAAATTAATTTTATGCTAATTCAAATAACTGCTATTGGCAAATTCAAATAACACAAACAGTGACTTTGACTTTGACCATAAAAGAGGCATTTGTATTATTTGTAAAGATAATTTAAAAAAAGAAAATACAATGGTGGAAAAAAATCAAAAGTACATAAAATATAAAAAGAAAATATGCTCAAGCTGTTTTAAGGAGTACTATCCTTAGTATACATAATCTTTCAATCAAATCTTTCAAAAACCAAATTCCGCATCCATGATCAGTTACAACCCATACAGTCAAAAAATTTCAATTGCTTGTTGTCAAATCAAAAACATCTAACGAATATATAAAGTATTAATATAATAATAAAATCACTATAAAAGCAATTTTTTTCAGGATAAAGTTTGGGGTAGCCTACTAGTACCGACACGAATAAGCAGCCCCATCTCAAATCTTTCCAAATCCACCACGTAGACGTAACAGCATGGCTGCGCTGCCTTAGGGTTGCTCCCTCCCGGACCTCACCCATTTCGACAATACACAGTCAAGGCCACACCTTCATGTAGTTTGCTGTTCATAGCCATCCGATACGGCATGATTTCATATTAGACAGATAAGCAGGTACCGCCCATTCGTGAATTTACCTAGTAGTTACTGATCTCAGCATGAAGCCGATTTCCGATATGGGGCACGGCTAGCACCCCGATCCTACCTACCCCAATTAACCATCAATAGATTCAAATATAATTTTATTGGAAGATATATAACACAACAATATTGTTGAAAAATAGAGTTCGGTAGGTTATAAGAATAAACCCAAATAACGCAAAACAGGATTATTGTAAAAAAATATTGCACTTATGTAAAAATAAAATTTAGAACTTAAAGATTTAATTCAATAATAACGTTAAAAATAAATTAAAAGATAAATGTGTTACATCATTCCGTCCATTCCACCTGGTGGCATCCCACCCATTCCACCCGGAGGCATTCCACCGCCTCCTGCTGATTTACTGGATGCAATAACATCATCGATCCTCAAAATCATTGATGCAACCTCTGTAGATGACTTGATAATTTGTTCTTTTACGGAAAGTGGCTCTACAATATCAAGTTCGGCCATATCAGCAATCCGTGAGTTTCGTGCATCTATACCAGACCATGTTGATCCCTTGCTCTGTCGTGACCTTAACTCAGTCATTGTATCGATTGTATCCATACCTGCATTTTCTGCTAATGTCAAAGGAATAACTTCCAGGGACTCTGCAAATTTCTCAGCTGCAAGCTGCTCTCTCCCAGATAATGTGCTTATCCATTCCTTTAGTTTGTTGGAAACATAAGCTTCAGGAGACCCACCACCAGCAACAATCAATGGCTTTTCCAATACATCTTTAGTTACCATTAAAGCATCATGGACTGACCTATCCGCCTCATCCACTACCCTTTGAGAGCCACCGCGAATAAGAATTGTAACAGCTTTGGGATTTTTACACCCTTCAATGAATACCCACTTGTCTGTTTCAACCTTTCGCTCTTCAACCAAGTCACTTTCACCTAGATCTTTTGGGGTCATGTCATCTAAGTTATTAATCACCCGAGCACCTGTAGCTCTAGACAATTTTGTCATATCACTTTCTTTCACACGTCGAACTGTTAGAATAGAAGATTTTGCAAGGTAATGCTGTGCAATATCATCAATTCCTTTTTGACAGAATACTACATTTGCGCCTGCAGAAGTTATTTTGTCAACCATGGATTTTAGCATGGTGTTTTCTTCATCAAGGAATCTTTTCATTTGGTCTGGGGATGTTATATTTAATTTGGCATCAAACTCAGTTTTTTCAATTTCTAATGCAGAGGTGATCAATGCTATTTTGGCATTGTTAACACGTTTTGGCATACCGCCATGGACAACTTCTTTATCCAAGACCATTCCTTTAATTAATTTGGTATCCTTAATAGAACCACCTGCTTTCTTTTCCACTTTGATATCATCCAAATCCACCTTTGTAGATTCATTAAGTGTTTCTGCCACCTGTTGTGCAGCTGTTACGACAATATTAGCTAAATCAACAGAATCTTTAGAAACCAGTTTGGTCTGCATAGAAGTTTTAGCTATTTTTATCAATTGCTCTTTCTCACCAGCATTTACCTTCATGGCAATACTGTTCAAGATTTCAATAGATTTGAAAGCGCATTTCCTATACCCATCCACAATAATAGTTGGATGAACGTTTTTAGAAATTAATTCCTCCGCTTTTTCGACCAAGGCCCCTGCTAAAACTACTACGGATGTAGTTCCATCCCCCACTTCGTTATCGGTAGCTTTACTTATTTCCACCATCATTTTTGCTGCTGGGTGTTGGACATCTATCTCCTTTAGGATAGTTGCACCATCATTGGTAATCGTAACATCACCTAAAGAATCCACAAGCATTTTATCCATACCTCTTGGACCCAGACTAGTCCTTACTATTTCTGCAACGGTTTTTGCAGCTGTAAAATTATTTTTTTGAGCTTCTCTACCTTTGGTCTCTGTAGACCCTTCTTTCAATATTAAAACCGGCATACCGCCAGCTGAACCTTGTTGAATTGACACTTCCACTATTCACCTTAAAATTATAATTTAAATTTCATTAATTGGTATATTTTAAACTTACGTATGAATTGCGATTAATTTTGATGCATGGCAAAAAAATAATTCAATGGAGAATCAAAACAATCTATGCAAATAAAGAATCATATTTTCCTGCCGATACATCAGCATAAACATCTTTGGCAACTTTATCCTCAACTTTTATGCCTAAACTTAAACACGAGCCAATTATTTCTTTAGCAGTAGACTTTACATCTGGAGCATATGAAATATCTGATTTCATTTTAGCTATCTTGACTACACTTTCCATAGAAATATTTCCAACAAAGTTAGTGCCAGCAGTTCCAGAACCCTTGTTAATACCAGACTCCTTAAATATAAGCGCAGCTGTTGGGGGAATACCAACTTCCACGGTAAATTTTTTGGTTTCTGAATCAACCTCGACTTTGACTGGAACTTTCATACCTGGAAAATCTTTAGTCTTTTCATTTATAGTATTAACCACCTGCAAAATATTAATACCAAGTGGACCCAATGCAGGTCCTAATGGAGGTCCAGCACTGGCTTCACCCCCACTTACTAAAGCATTTACAATTTTTTTTTCACTCATAAACTATAATCCACCATACTAATACAAAATCCTCTTATATTCTTATAAAGTCTTTTTTAGATAATTAGCATCAACTGTGACAGGGATTTGATATGGAGAGTCCAATAAAACAACTGTTGCCTCTTGTTTTTCGTAATCCACCCGGGTTATTTTGGCTTTCATCGATTTAAACGGTCCAGCTATAATTTCAACAGTGTCATCTATTATTAACTCAGTTACTACGGGTTTCTTTACCAAATACCCTTCGAGATCTTTATATGGCAATTCTCCTCTAATTTGACCTCTTATATGACGTATACCATGTAAAGCTTCATAGGCAATGTTTGAATCAAGAGCTTCAACTATAACATATCCTTTAAAATTATCAAGGAATAAAATAGAGTAAATGCCTTCAATCTTTTTTGACGATAATCTACTATAAAGCGTAGAAGCTATCAAACTCTCTTGACCACCAGAAACCCTAACGACAAAAAATTTAGAATCCGTATCTTCTTCTTCTTCTGAATGTGACGATTCACTTTCAATGTCACCCTTAACCAATTTTTGGGTTTCCTGTTTGTTGTTTTTTTTACCCTTTTTCGTATCTTCTTGTAGAATAGAGAGGGATTTACTTTTATTTTTATTTTTATTTTGAGACAATTTATCAGTATTTACTCCAAGAGCATCATCATCATTGTCGATGTCATCAACAACAACATCAGTATTATCAGAATCAATATCCATCAAGTCCAAGTCTCCATCACCATCAGTGAGCTTTTTTGGCATATTTATTGAAATCATTAAACTTAGTTATTTGGAATTTATAAGTTTATAATGCATTTGATGTCGAATACCAATATATTTTAATATAAAAGATAAAATAATAAATACAGATTTTATTTTTATTGATAAATAATTTTACAATAATAACATCCACAAAAGATCCAGCAAGCAATACAATGATAAATTATCTATTAGATAACGAAGAATTTGAAATAACAAACAAAGGCATCATAGAAAATCAGAATAATCATAACAATACAGATACAGATTTTAAAGTATTGGGTTCTTTAAAGCATTTAAACACCGCACTAGTCATTACAGATCAAGATTTAATTAATATCAATAATTTAGATGGGATAATACCAAAAGAAAACATGGTAATATTTTTATCAAAACATGCGTCTAAAAGCAAAACCCCAACTTTGACTTCTCATAGCACTGGAAATTTTTCAGACATTGTTTTATTAGGCGGAAAGCCAAAGGAAATTGGAAACACATTTCCATCATTTCAAAAAGTCTATATGAAAAAGATATATGAAAAAAGACAAGAACTTTTTGGCTATGATTTGACAATAGAGGCAACTCATCATGGACCCACCTCATGGGTAAATCCAATCCTATTTGTAGAAATAGGTTCCTCAGAAAATCAATGGGCAAACAAAACAACTGCGTCAATAGTATGTAAAAGCGTATTGGAATCTATAAAAGATATTGAAAAATACATCGAGAATAACAACACAACCATAGGTATAGGAATTGGTGGTAATCACTATCCACAAAAATATAATGAACTGATTCTTTTCTCCAATGTAGCCTTTGGGCCCATTATCAGCAAGTACAATCTTGCTTTCATAAATGAACAAATAATGAAACAAGTCAAAGGAAAAAGCATCGAAAAAATAAATCACATAT
>JADDOQ010000074.1 GCA_016782315.1 Nitrososphaeraceae archaeon
TCCACGGCCTACATCTCGCGTATAAGCTTCAAGCACCTTTAGAGTTGTGGTGTTTTGGCTCACATAAACTACTACACCGTAACTACTTATAACTTTATTATCAGGATCGAGCTAAAATAAACAGTATAACTAATTTTTACAAATTAATAGATATTCCGTATTACGGATAAAATATAAAATCATCTTAAATGCTCTTATGTAAGTTATTGAAAGGAGAATAAATTTAAAAGCGGGTCTAATGGTTTAATATTAGATATAATTGGGTAAAAGGACACTAGTACGTAGAAGAGGAAGAGGAGGAAAGCAATTTAGAGCAATAATAGTTGGAAAAATTGCTCCTACCAAATATCCAAATTTCAAGATTAACGAACTCCATTCAGGGGTTGTAATGGATATAATACATGAACGTGGAAGAGATGCGCCAGTAGCTAAAATAAAATTTGATGATGGGCTTTATTCATATGTTCCAGCACCGGAGGGTACAGTGGTTGGAAATAAAATAGAGGTTGGAAATAGTGCAAAGCCATCCTCTAAAAATATTCTAGATTTAGAGTCCATCCCAGATGGAACTATCATTTGTAATATAGAAAAAAACATTGGAGATGGAGGAAAGCTTATCAAGGCCGCAGGTTCTTCAGCAATAGTTTTTTCACATTCAACAGATACTGTAAAAATAAAATTCCCATCGGGTACTATACTAAATATGAACTCCAAATGCCGCGCAATGATTGGAGTTATTGCTGGCGGCGGTAAAAAAGAGAAACCATTTCTCAAAGCTGGAAATAAAGCAAAATACATGCAATCAAGAGGAAGGCTATATCCGATAGTAAGAGGAATAGCACAAGCTGCGGTATACCATCCTCATGGGGGAGGAAGACATCAACATATTGGTCACCCCTCATCTGTTGCAAGAAATACTCCTCCAGGGGCAAAAGTCGGTATTATAGCACCGAGAAAAACAGGTAGAGCAAGACTAAAAAAGAGACAATAGAATAACAAACCCCCTTTTTATTTTTTTATTAATAATGACATATCTAGCAAATGCACTTGAAGAAATGGAGTATGCATTAAAGAATAATACATTTTCACGATCAACGGCTCTAGATCTTCTACAAAAACAAGAAGAGGGAAACCCCTTTAAGGTATTGATTGGAACCATTCTTTCATCCAGAACTAGGGATGAACATACAACTCACGCATTAACAAAGTTATTTGCAAAATACAAAGGTTCACAAGAAATTGCAGATGCAGATATAGAAGATATTAAAAAAGCCATATCATCAGTAGGCTTTTACAATGTAAAGGCAAAAAGAATAAAAGAAGTTTCAAAAATCATAAATGAACAGCATCATGGTAAAGTGCCAAGCAATATTAAAGATTTGCTAGATTTGCCTGGTGTAGGAAGAAAAACTGCAAACTGTGTTTTAGTTTACGGATTTAAGATCCCGGCCATTCCTGTAGATACACACGTACATAGGATTTGCAACAGACTGGGAATAGTAAAAACAAAAGATCCAGATAACACTGAAGAGAAACTATCAGAAATTTTAGACAAAAAATATTGGATTAAATTAAACTCTATAATAGTAAGGTATGGACAAAACATTTGTCTTCCAGTAAAACCTCAATGTGATTATTGTAAGTTAAAACAAAATTGTAACTATTATAAAGAAAAAGATAGCCAAGTGATGGTTTAATCGGTAGAGAAAGTACTTGTCATGTTTGGCGCCTTTTTTTAAATACCAATAAAGATATTACCAGACCTCCAACTCCTACCATCACTATAAATGGTAAATAATACAAAGGAGATTGAGAAGGATTTCCATGTAAAACCTCAAAATTAACATATCCACTTGATGCACTATCTGGCAATTGGGATTCATCCTTTCCATAAACATCGATAGATCCAATTTTAAAACCGTTTAGGGATAGTTTATCAATAACAATTCTTTTGCCATTACTGACAGACAATCCCTGAACATTAGCATGAGTTAAAACAACAGGATTATCCCCATACCAGCCATTTTCTTTATTTTCATATAGTTTCATGTATCCAGTTTCATTAGTATTTGCAGCAACGAAGAATTGTTTTGATTCATCACCAAACATAGTAATTTCAATAAATTTTTCACTTGGAGATGGTTCTTTAATTTGTATTACGGTTTTTGCTTCGGGGTTGTTAGAATATGTCAGGTTATTATTAATTAATAATATCCAATCATTTAGTACAGGATCTTGAAATTTATATTCTGTTGAGTTTTGTCGTTCTTGATTAGAAGCAGAATAAGGAAAAGTAAATCGCTCATTATTATTTTTTTTAAATGTCTGAAAATCCTGGGATTGATTTGATTGAGAGAAAGTTAAACTAGCATTACACATAATACCAAATGTTATAAACAAAAATAGCAGGAAAAAACAAAAAAAGTAAATTGATCTGTCCATTATCATCTAATATTCCTTTTTAAAAGAAGTATATATTTGTAAAAATATACAGTATAACATAATGTATCATTCTACAAATGGGTTCTGGTATGATGATATAACCTGAGAGATTTCAGGACGCATAAGATGAATAGGCGGTATCTCTCCAGACAAAAACATTTTTCTCATTTTAGTACCACTTAATTCCTCTTTAAAATCCTGGTCATGAGGACAAGTCCTTTCATTTGCAAAGTGTATACATTTTTTACAATAGTAAAAAGCAGGAAAAAATATCGGTTCTATCCCAAGGTCAGGATAGTCTTTAAAAATATCATGAGCAGCAAACGGGCTGTAATAATTGCCTACTCCAGCGTGATCTCTCCCTATTATGATATGAGAACACCCAAAGTTTTTGCGCATAATGGCATGATGAATTGCCTCTTTAGGTCCTGCATATTTCATTTTAGTATGTAAAGTAGAGAAAATGATTTTCGATTTTGGGTAATAGTTATCCATTAGAGCGTTATATGACTCCAAAATCACCTCATCTTTAAAATCCCCAGCCTTTTTTTTTCCTATCAAAGGATTAATAAACAAACCATCATAGATATTCAGTACAGATTTTTGTAACATTTCATGTGCTACATGTGGAACATTTCTAGTTTGGAATGCAACAATACTTTTCCAGCCGCGATTATCGATTTCACCTCTAACTTTTGATGGGGTTAAACGGACCGCATCATCTAAATTGCCAGTATTTAGTATTTTAACCTCCCCTTCAACAAGAGTATCCTTCATTGTTAAATAACTATACACACCTGGATGAGAATGATCATCTGTTTGAAAAATTGACTTTGCTGCTTGGAGTTTATCAAAAGAAAATAAATCCTTTACGTATAATATTCCAAATATTTTACCGTTATTTCGTAATGCAATTTCTGATTCATCTTTAACTTTTTTAGCAGAGTCATTATCAACATCTAACACAATAGGGATAGTCCAAGGTAAACCGTTACTAAGTCGTCCCTGTTTTAGAATACTAAGAAAATTCTCTTCACCTACAAAACCCTTTAGTGGGCTAAAAACACCAAAAGAAATATTCTCGGCCTCCTTTTTTAATTCGGCATCTACATCCAATACAAACAAGTCATCATCTATTTTAGATGAATCAATAAAATTATTTACAAGATTACCACCGTGTGGTTTTATCATTCATATTTACATCATGATAAGGTTATTTCTTTTTTTCTAGTTATACTTATTTTTTGGTCCAATGCAATCCACACTCTTTATGCAGGTCATTTTCCCACCACCATCGTCCTGATCGTAAATCATCTCCAGACAATATTGCCCTGGTACATGGAGCACAACCAATACTAGGATACCCTGCATCATGTAATTTATTGTAAGGCAAACCATTCTGTTTTATATAATCCCAGACCATGTCATTTGTCCAATCAGCTAAAGGATTAATTTTAACAATGTCATTATTAGATGAATCTATTTCAATTTTTTTTGTATTTGCTCTTGTAAAAGTTTGATCTCTCCTTAAACCGGTTACCCACGCATCCAAAGTTCCCAGAATTCTTTTCAGTGGATGAACTTTTCGGATTTCACAGCAGAGTTTTCTATTTGAAACACTTTGGTACATTAAATTTATTCCATTTTCATAAACCATTTTTTCAACTTCCAAATGATCTGGGAATAAGGTCTCTATCGGTATTTGATATTTTTTTTGTATTCTATCCATTACTTCATAAGTTTCGGGGTTGAGTCTTCCTGTATCCAAAGTAAAAATTCTAGTGTTTTTTTTATCAATCTGGACCATTAAATCAATTACAACCACGTCTTCAGCACCAAAACTAGATGCAAATGCAATTTTTGGAGAAAATTTTTTCATAGACCAAGACAAAATATCTTTAGCATCTTTTTTCTCCAATTCATCAAAATCCATAGAAAGTGATTTTATCGAATTAGTTTGTTTATCATGATTTAACATATATTAATTATGAATTAACTCATATAATTATTGTTGCAAAAGAAAGTGAAGCATTAGAAGTATTTTAGAAATATTAGAAAAACAGTTGTACCAAAGTTATTATAGTTTATTAAGAAGTATAGAGAAGTTATTAAATCTCGTGGTGAAAAGTCTGGAATTAGAAAATAAATGGAAATTGTTTACAAAATATCATGATCTTGGATTCGATCCCTTAAGATGGTTACCAGAATGCGCTAACGAGTTAAACTATGATAGGTTAACCATTTTATCAGAAGAACTTAAAAGAAATAATTTAAGAATATATCCAAGTTACTATAGTTATTTTTTCTATCCTGAAAAAAAAAATGTAGAAATAATTAGAAGACTATACAAATCAAATGAAGAATTAAAACCAGAGGATCTAAAGACAAAGAAAGCTATTGCAATAATGAAATTGGATAAGAATACAGTTTATGATAACAGCCTGTTAATAAAAAAGATTAAAAGGATTTCTGAACAATTGAAAACAAAAATTGAAATAGAAAGGATTTCCATAATACCAACAAATAGCAAAGAAGAATATCAGTTCACCTTACTGGATCACATTAAAACTCAAAGAGGGAATAGATCAGGATATACTGTTGTTACCAACTCAAATACACAGGCTACAGACATTAACCAAAACATAGAATCGCCAATTCATATGGAAATCTCGCTCACAGAATCCATTAATTTATTAAATTCGTTGGGATGTTCAATTGATATAAGGCTTTTTCCTATTTATGATGCACCTAATGACGATATTCTAGATAAAATTAGAAGAGACATTGATAATTTTACTATAAAATACAATTATTCATTTGAAGATTATAGTTCATTAAAACTAGGGAGTCTTTTTTTTGGTACTACTGCAACAGGCAATATTCACAAAGAACTACCAAATAGATACGACTTGGTGAAAGAAGATACACAAATAATAACTACTGATAAATTGGGCCTTTTAGCATGTCTTAGTTTATACACAATTGCTATCCTAAATGAAAAATTATTTGAAAAATTAAATAAAATTGGTATACAGGATAGCAGATTAAATCAACTAAAAGACTTAGCTATCAAAAACCTAACTGAACCAAAGGTATCTCTAGGCAAACTAATCACAAAGTTTTTACCGGACTTTGAAAGCGAATTTGATTTTCAATCTCATATAATAGTTACACACCCTATCTCAAAAAATGGAATTTTATCTTTACATGAAATCTCAAAACTGACCAATAGTGAATTAATTATAGACGACATTCCTGTAATTGATAGAGATATTACTAATTTTGTATCAAAAGAGTTTTTAATATCTAATCCCACAGCATCAACCTCCAATACCTGCATGTTACTAATGTCTAAAGAATTATCTTCAACAGTTATTTATGAATTAAATAGAAATAAATTTAATCCTAGCGTCATTGGGAAGGTTGGTAAGGTCGGTAAGGCTGGAATTACTTTTAACAATAAATAGCATCATCATAAAAAATTAGTTAATGCATTAATGATATATAGAAAGAAATTTTTCAGAAATATTAGTTGAATGATATAGCAGGTTATTCCCATGTTGTACCCTTTAGTTTAGAAAATTTTAAAAATGCATTATCCTTATCTAACCCAAAAGTCTTAGCATCAGTCAAATCAGCCTCAACAAATATTGTTTTATTTAATACACTTCCACGAATATCGGATCTCTGTAATTCGGCACACATAAAATTAGTGTTGTCTAGATTACTATTGGTTAGAAAAGAATCTCTCAAGATGGCGTACATCATCAATGTATTGGATAGATCCGCACCATCAAATTTAGAATTCAATAAACTCGATTGTACCAGATTTGCAGATCTGAGTTTGGAATTTGAAAAGTCAGAATTGTTAAAAGAGGTTCCATTCAGATATGCATTGGATATGTCCCTATTAGAAAAATCCTTTCCATCGAATACTAACTTTAGAGTAAGATTATTCATTCGCCATTCATTGAATTCATTAATTTGTTCATTTTGGAGCAATCGCAATCCTTCATCCTGTTTTGATTCAGACATATTATAATTTTTATAATATCAATATTAATTTGTTGATTTCAAATATGTAAAATAAACTCCATATCAAAACACAAACTATAAGAGAAAAAAAATTATTAACCACCGGTCATTTTTGTAAATTTATTATTTCGTTTTACATAAGAAACATAATCCAGATTAGCAAGAGCTACCATAGCTGATTCTCGCACTTCTTGTCGTTCATCATCTAAAGCTTGTTTTAAGGTATCACGAGACTCTTCAGATCCTATAACCCCTAAAGCAATAGCTGCTTCGTGTCTTACAAAAAAACTAGGATCGGATGAAACTGCTTTGGAAAGAAAATTTAATCCACTAACATAGCCTAGTTGACCAAGAGAGAAAGCCGCTTCGTGTCTTACTAAACTATCTGCATCATTTAATAAAACATCTCCAATCAAATCAACTGCCTTTTCATCAGAAATATCCGCTAGAATACAAACCGCTCTTGTTCTTACTACATAATCTTCATGTTTCAACAATTTTTTGAAAAAGGCTCCATCTTGGACATCAAAATGTTTTTCCATATCTAATAATAATTGTGTTCTATTATCCAACGGGATTATCAAAACAACGAATCATTTATAATGTTTTGTAAAATATCTTTACAAGTATTAAATATAGCTATTGATTCATAGAGATTTAATGCGTGTAAGATATTGGAGGCTCAATTTCGATGATTTAGCAAACGGTGAATACCCTGTAGAAAATGTTAATCATTGGGAAATAAAATGTCTACAAGGAGAATATGAGCATTTTGGAATCTTTTGGTACAAATATGGAACTCCATTTGACAAAGAACCAGTTAATGGAATATGTTTTTATTATAATGATATACCTTTAGACAAGGTTGAAGATATCGCTAATCTTCTCAAATCAAAGTATGGAGGAAAAGTAGCCTACAGACAAACACGCGTATTTTTACAAGGTTCAAAAGAATTCGCAGACAAACAATCAATCACAAAATTGGCAGAAGAATTGAGTTCAAAATATAACGCACCTATCGAGATAACAATTGAATTTGAAAAAATAGAAAAAGATACACAGGACCAAGTTATAACGCTTCCTCAAAATAAGGGGCTGCCTATAGTGGGTCCAGACTAATAATGCAATTAAAGGACACAGGCATCAAGATACCTATATATTATTTGGGTTTTACCTTTTAATACACCTTACAACCATGGATAACAAAGGTAGTTTTATTGAAAAAAAATTGAGGGGTTCAGGCGGACATACCATAGCAAAAATCAATGATATTGAGCAAAAAATGGCAAACCTAGGAGGCCCAGAACTATTTTTAGCTGGAATTGGAAGATTAGAAACGGATAGGTTTACTAAATATCATTGCAATAGATGTGAAAAAGATTATGAAGGAGCTCCAAATATCCAATATGAAAACCCTAATGAAGATTTAGGAGAAAATATAATATTAATTGAAAAAGGAGAATACAAATGCAAATTATGTGATTCAGTCATAGCACAATATAGAAAATTTAATGATGTAAAAGATAATAATGTTTATTTGCCAGGTAACAATGACTCAGAAGTGAAGACAGATACCAAAGAATCCTCGAAAAAATCAGAATCAGACAATCAAGAAACCATAACAGAATCAACAAATAATAACTCTAAAATAAGAGATTTAGGACAGAAGGAGGAGGATTATAGCCCAATTGAGAATATAATAGGTTTATTGGCTTACAATAATAACGCTCAATTAATAGGGAAAATTAGTGAAATAGGTTTAAGAAAAATTTCTGAAGGAAAAGTTCAATTCAGTTTTAAAATAACCAACAGTTTAAAGAAGGAAACAATTGAAGTTGCATGGGACAATATAGATAAAATTGGAGACATAGTCATTTTACATGAAAACTTTGATAAGTCACCGCCATCAAATAAGGATAAAAATAGTGCTAATAGTATAATAAATCAAAATTATAAAGTATGTATAAACTGCAACTATCAAAACGATACCGAGGCAATATTCTGTGAGGAATGTGGCAAAAAGATAGAATGAGAGGTATTAATATATCGATTATTTAATTCCGATTCGTACGTCTGCCACTCTTGAACCCTTTCCTTCTTCTAGAACTAGTAGCGGATTTATATCGAATTCTTCAATTTCTGGAAAATCAATAACCAGCTGAGACAATCTCAATAGACAATCAACTATAGAAGAGAGATCGGAAGGTTTTTCCCCTCTAGCACCTTTTAACAGACCAATAGTTTTTATAGATTCAACCATAACTTTCGCTTCGGACTCAGAAATAGGTGCAAGTCTGAAGTTTACATCTTTTAAAATCTCGACATAAATACCACCTAGACCAAACATTAATATTGCACCAAACAATTTGTCCTGTTTAGCTCCTAGGATTGTTTCTCTTGAATTGGTTATCATCTCTTGTACAAGAATACCATTGATAACCGCATCAGGATAATGTGTTTTTACACTATGCAATATCAAATTAAAAGCATTTCTTACTTCATCATCATTTTTTAACCCAACTTTTACTCCGCCAGCATCTGATTTGTGTATGACATCTTTGGATGATATTTTCATAACCACAGGATATCCGATATTATTTGAGGCGCTAATTGCATCATTTTCATTATTTACAAGTATACTTTTAGGAACAGGAAAACCATATGCTTTAAGCACTTCATAACCTTCATCTTCCAAGAGGTTTGAACGGCCTTGTCTTTTTACATCTAACAGAATATCTCTAACTTTATCTTTATCTACAGAAAACGTTTTTATATAATCGTTTTTTATGTTTAGCCATTTACTAAATCTATACATGGATTCAAGTGCTCGTATTGCAGGTTCAGCATACATAAAATGCGGTACACCACCTTCTGACAATATTTGTTTATTTTCCAATCCTTCAGCTAAACCCATCAAAGCTGCCAACATGGTTTTACCTGTATTTTTAGATGTCCTAATTATTGTTTTGGCTAATTCATTATAATCCAAAGTTGCAGAAGGAGTGCACATTGTAACTACCGAGCCAACATTTGGGTTAGATAAAACTTCTCGGAGAACCTTTTCAAATCTGTTAAAATCCGCATCACCTACAATATCAACGGGGTTTTTTGAAGAACCATGAGGAGGAATGACTTTTGATATAATATCTATAGAATCAGAAATATCAGCCATTTGTATTCCGTATTTAGAACAGGAATCTGTTGATATAATTGCAGGTCCACCTGCATTAGAAACAATAACAACACCTTTATCATTTACAGGTAAAGGTTGTTTTGAAAAAGCAGTAGATAACTCAAATAATTCTTGCATAGTATCGACGCGAATCACCCCTGACTGTTTAAAAACTGATTCATATATCTCATCTGATCCCATCAATGCACCTGTATGAGACATAGCAGCTTTGGCTCCCTCAGGAGTTCTACCAGATTTCAAAACAATTATTGGTTTCCTTTTTTCAAGAGTAATTCTTTTTGCAATATTCATAAACCTGCGACCATCATGAATGTCCTCCAAATACATTAAAATCACTTTTGTAGAAGGGTCTTCTTCGAGTAATTCAAGAATATCATTTTCATCCATATCAACCTTATTTCCCATGCTGATTACTTTTGAAAAGCCTATCCCTTGAGCCATTGCATCCTCAACGGTAGCTGCACAAATAGCACCACTTTGAGAAACTAGAGCGATTTCACCATATTTGGGAGTAATTTTTAAAAATGTCAGGTTCATAAGATTTTGTTCTGTTAGGCTCATTATTCCAAGGCAATTTGGCCCTATTATCCGTATCCCATGATGTCTCCCTATTTCTTGGATTTGTTGCTCTAGTTTTGCACCCGATTCATCCACCTCTTTAAATCCAGCTGAAACAATTATAGAAGCCTTGATTTTTTTCTTACCTATTTCCTCCATAACAGACGGAACAATTTTACTGGGGGTTGCTACAACTGCCAGATCAACATCTTCAGGTATATCCAGAACACTTTTGTATGCTTTTATTCCAAATACGGAAGAACTAGATGGGGTAATAGGATAAATTTTTCCCCTATAACCATTCAAAATATTTGAAAAAATGGCTTTTCCTACTCCAGGTTTTTCGGAAGCTCCTATTATTGCAATAGAAGAAGGCGAAAGAAAAATATTTTTTATGTTATCAGTACTCAATAAAAAATTTAGGAGTAGATGGTTATAAAAATATTAACAAAAAATTTAGTTTTTATATAATAAATTATCAATTAATTAA
>JADDOQ010000075.1 GCA_016782315.1 Nitrososphaeraceae archaeon
ATCTTAATGACACAAAAAGCGCCGACCTAAACAACAACAGCATTGTGACCCCCGATCCCGCAGGGAAATTTATTCTATCTCCTATGGGTGATACAGAGTCAACTACTGGCACAAAAAGCGCCAACCTAAACAACAACAGCATTGTGACCCCAGATCCAGTAGGAAAACCACCCAGTGTTGTAATTATTTCCCCTAAAAATAGTGAACGAGTTAATATTGATGAACCTTTGTTAATTAACGGGACTTCCACCTATCCGGATAATTGGAACTGTGATGTGTTTGTAGCCGAGGGTGCTGACTCTGATATCATTGTACCAAATAGCGAAAACCGATCCGATTTTAGAAAGGTAACAGCTAATGGCAAAAATGGGCCTAATGATTTTACCTCATGGAAAATATTACTGGATCCAAGCCAGCATCATAGCAAAATTGGACCTCAATCTATAACGGCAAAACTGCAATGTTATTCGCCAAATCCATTCATGAAAACATCGAAAGTCAATATTGTTGCAGAATCTCCAAAACTATCAGAGCCAAAGTCGATGGATATCAGCATTGGCAGAACCGTTAGCGATTCCCATCAAGAAATAGTTATAAATGTTCGCGATTCAGAAACTGATAGGCCACTTGTTGGTGCCTCCTTAAATGGTAAAATAAACAATGAATCTTTCACTGGTGATACAGATTTGGATGGTAAATTCAGCAAAAGGCTATCACCAAGCGATTTATCTTCATATTCTACAATGGAAGTTATGGTAACAGCTAATGTAGATGGGTACAAGTCAAAGAAAGCCACTACATCATTTAACCTGTCGTCCTCCTTCTCTGCCGTTACTACCGGAACATCACCTGAAACAGAAAATAAAGATAATGATATCATTTCCGATACAAGCAAAAATAATAAAGAATTTGCCAAAGAAATAATCAATGATGTACAAAATCAATTAATTGACCAAGGAATCATTCTTCCACTTCCGTTTAAGTAGACAATGAATGGATAAAAAGTGCCTTTCAATTCCAGTTTCAAAATCAAATCTAGATATTTATGTTACCATTAAGTAGACCATGTGATATAGGTAGCCTGCTTTAAAGTTGATATGGGAATAAACCTCAAATTTTAAATTTAGTTTACCAAGCCTTCCATGATTTTCGTTTTTCCAGATTGTTTTGTGATCTGTTACCTTTGTTTATTTTTGTAAATGTTGGCAAAATAGCTTTGTTTGTATGTTTTCATCAAGAATTTTTTTTACTGGTTTCCATGAGAATCTGATACAGTTTTTTGATTCTTTTACAAAAACTTCATTGTAGATAAAAATTTTTGTTTTAGGATCGGAAGGATATCCTGAACCAAGGTCTTTTCCAAGTGTCTCTTTTAGTTTAGCGATTTCCTTGTCTCTAGTTACCTTGGCTATAATGGAAGCACATGATACTACAATATTGTCCAAATCTGCTTTATGGAAGGAATAAACTGATATCTTTTTATTTACTAATCTTTTTTTTATTTCCTGTTGGAACCTACAGGGGTTTACATCACAAGAATCTACGATAATTTTATCAGCATGAATATTGTCTGCTACAATAGTCATAAATATTGATTCAAGATTGTTCAATTTGTTCAATTTTACAAATTTATCAATAGTGGAGCAATTTATTTTACAAATAAAGATGGAGTCACATATGCTGAAGATTTTATTGAACAGCTCTTTACGTTTGTTTGGAGGTGTTTTTTTTGAATCTGTTATATTCATCTCCTTCAATATGTCTATTTTTTTTGAATCAAATGATATTCCAGCTATTACCAGAGGCCCTAACACAGAACCTCTCCCGGCTTCATCTATCCCACCTAATAACAATCAATATTCCATTTGATTATAAAATTATATAATGATATCTTTATCTTCAAATTATTTAAAGTGAATTTTTCAAATAATTCTGAAATTGCGCCTTTACCTGATCATTGTGATAAGACTTGGTCCGTTATACTCGAAAATGATACCAAAATCATGGTACCATCAGGGGCTATAAAGGAAAAAGAGCCACCAAAATTTCCTGTTTTTTTTAATCCTGCTGCTAAATTCAATAGGGATGTTTCCATCCAAATATATAAAGCCTTTATAGATTCTAAAAAAGGAAACGAAATTTCTTTTGTCGACACTATGACAGGGTCGGGGATAAGAGGCGTACGTGTTGCAAACGAAATACCAAAGATAACTAAAATCATTTTCAATGACCTTGATTATTTCTCTGTTCTAATTTCCAAAATAAACGCAATTCTAAATAATGTTTACACCCGATGCGAATTCTATAATAAAGAAATATGCAATTTCTTATCTACCAAAATCAACTTTGAGAATAGGGCAACAATTGTGGATATTGACCCATTTGGAACTCCGGCACCCTATTTGGACTGTGTTTTAAGATCAGTTGAAAATGGTGGTCTAATTTCTGTTACTGCAACAGATACTGCTGTGTTATGCGGTGTTTATCCAAAAGTTTGCTATAGAAAATACTATGGATACCCCCTACGAACAAATTATTCTGGAGAAATAGGTGTCAGACTGTTGGTTTCTTCTATCGCTTTGGTCGCATCTAGGTTAGATCTGTCAATCATTCCTGTTTTCTCACATGGCTATAGAAATTACATCAGAGTTTATTGCAAGATTTTAAAAAGTAATTATTTTGCAAATAAGGTTCATGAAAAATTAGGTTATGTTGTCCATTGCTTTAATTGCAGATACCGATATTTTGTCAAGAGTCTCTATGGTATATCCAATTGCAATAACTGTCATAAAAAGGTGACAATAGGCGGGCCGTTGTGGACTTCTCAAATTTTTGATAAAGAGTTAACCCGTAGAATAACGGATTCAATTGCTGAAAGTGGCTACCGTCCTATAGAATCTGATAAATTAAATCATAACCCTATCTTAGATTTTTTTGCTATTGCCTTGTCTGAACTGGATGACATTCCATTTTATTATGTAAATGATGAGATTGGGAAAGTGATGAAAAAAAACGTTATGAGCGTCACAAAAATAATTGAAACATTGAAAATAAACGGATATCAATCGAGCAAAACCATGTTTGCTCCAAATGGTTTTAAAACTAACGCATCAATAACCGAAATACAAAAACTATTGAAATGATTTATTATAGTTTAATTATTCTATAACCAAAAGTTCAATTTTATATCTAGCGGGCCCTAGTGGTTTTTTAATTCAATAAATAGATGGTGAGATTGTTTTGTACTGTTTTGATCTGCCATCAATCCTATCTCTTTAACTTTGCGTGTATTATGGAATGATCTTTTTCAAATGGCTCTAAATTAATAATTTGGTTAATTGTAAAATTGTTAGCTTCTAGTTTTTTTGCTTCGTTTTGAGTGACTATTTTAGGATCGGTTAATACGTCTATACTTCTTGTCTTGATTATTATTAATAGGTCGCCATTATCTTTCAAGTAACTTTTACTGTTGTCTATTGCTATCATTGTCTGATCCGGCTGGGCAATATCTGAATAGACAACGTCGACAATACCAAAATATCCGTAATATTTAAGATAGTTTCTAGCATCCGATAATATTGGGATTATGTTATTTCTTTTTGAGGATACATTCTCCAATAATTCTCTTGCGACTCTGACGGATGGTTCCACTGGAAAAACAATTCCGTTGTTTCCAACAATATCCGATACATGACTTACCGTTGTACCAGTCGATGCTCCTAAATACAATACCTTTGAAGATTCTTTAATTGGGTTTTCTCTGAGGCCTTTTAATATCGCTCCCGCTAGCTTACTTCTAAAAGGATCCCATAACCTGTACTCTATATCTTCGTATTTTACTATTTTTTCGCCGTAAACACTGTTACCATTAATAAGATTTTGAGTTGCGAGATACTTTTCGTTTGTGTTATCTGTCAATATAACATAGGATCCATTATCAAACCTTTTATGAACATTCATTTTGTTCATTATTTTCCATCTTTACCTTTGATTGTTTTAATTTGACCATACATATATAACATTTCACTTATTTTTTATTGGATTTATGGTACCTTTTTTTAAATTTGTTTTTCTTGTATTTGTCATTATTTTTTCCTTTTCCTTTCCAATTATCATTACTTTTTCCTCTAAAGTTTGGATTGGATCCAAATCTCCTTTCATTTCTAAATGATGGTTTTCTTTGTTCAAATGCTGGAGGTTCCTTATATTTTTCCTTGATTTCTGTTAACCTGTCGCTTAGTTTATCTGAAAGGGCTTGGTTAACCTCTGGATTCTGACCGTATACATCCAATCTGGCTGCAATAGCTGTTTTAGCTGCTATTGCTCTTGCCATTTTGCCCCTTTGCCATTTAGGGGCCGAATGAATAATCGGATGCTGAAAGAGAATTCCGTGCTTTGGTGGATCCGAACCCGTTTTCAGGGTTCTAAATAACGCTTTTTCTGCTCCTAATATTTGAATTGTGCTTGCTGATAGTGAGGCAAGTCTTCGTAGGCTACCAGCCTTTGAAATTAATCTAGCACCCACCGATGCAGTAAGCAATCCTTTAACATTAGGGGCAACATCCTCCATTGATGCGTCAATATGATCCTCCAAGTTTTTCCTTATCTTATTCAATGATATGACCTGTTGGGCTATATTTTGAACAATCAGTAAATTTTGTTCTGTAATTTTGCCTCCTCTGCTTCTCTTTGACACTTCTGTTATTATCTCGATTTTGTTCTCCGGAATATCGATTGTTCCCAAAAACTCTTTGGTTATGTTATCTCTTTTACCACAATTAGATACTAAAAGAGAATATGTATTGGCGTTTTGTAAAAGATTGTCAAGTTCTGGAAAATGCAAGCCATACCATTCTCTCATTCTGGTCCCCAAAGTGTTTGATATTTTGTCTATCTCATCTAATGCATTGATTGATTGACTTATGTGTAAATCCATCTGTTCTGAGGCCTCCTGAATCCTTAATGAGGAAAGTTTTAAGGAAAAATCTCTCAATTTATTTATTATTTCCCTTTCGTTTGCAAAACTATTTGATTGTAAGTAAATGTTTAACTTGTTTATTTGAATAAATTTTTCAACTGATGGTGAAATTCTTTCAATAGAGTCATATTCTCTGTCTTTTAACAAATCAATAATTTCGGGCATATTTGTCATGATTTTTCCGTTTCTGTGTGTTTCTAAAAACTCAATACTTTCAATGATTTCTTTATATTCCTTACCTTTGAATCTTTCATTGGATTCAATTGGATCCTTAAACCTGTTAAAGTTGATTATATTTTTATCTGCGTTTAAGATTGCAATTCCTAATTCTAAAGAGATTATATATTGAAGGTTATCATCTTTCATTTATCTGTGTTTCAATTCAAATTGATTCGCAAAGGATAATAACCTTTGTGATTCTTTGTTAATTCATTTACTTTTATTGATGGATATTGTGCTCTAAAGTGTGCGTTAGTTCTGAATTTAAAATTATTGAGATTTTAGAATTTTTACCATATCGCATTAAAATTGTTTCCAAACCCTCCTGAATCCTTGAAACCGTCTTTATCCCTAATTTGTTTAGATACACTCTAGGCAAAGCCGAGATTGCATAAATGTCAAATTTATCTTTGATTAAATTTAAGAAATTAAAATGTTCTAGATCCTTGACATATTGGTTTTTTTTTATCCCACTTTGGTCTAACCTGTTCTCGACGTATTGTAATAAAGCACCATTACCTATACCCATTTTATTTTCAGAGAGCAATATTATCGTGCCGTTTTCTTTAACTGCGTGGTAGTTATTCCACAATAAGTTTAAACTATTACCTAAAGTGGATTGAATATTGAAATTGCTATTACCTGAAATAAAAGCAGACTTTGATTTTTCTACTTTTCTCTTGGATATCTTATTGAATTCTTCAATAGATTTTTTAAAAGAACTCTCTATATCACCACAATAGATTGAATTTATTCCGTCATTATTTGCTATGACCTGAATGGTCTCAATATTGGATATTTTAGATGTTTCTAGTGAGATATTCAATGGTTCTGGCATTACTCCTGGTTGAGGGGGCCTATCGACAATGGTTGCGTATGCCTGATTCATTTCATCAGGAAAACTAGATCTCATGAGTTCTGTGCTGGCTCCCTTGTACCCAAAAAAAGGATCATATTCAGTTGTTTCTAATATTATTGTTTTTTTAAAATACTTTATCTTACTTAAAATCTCGCTGCATTCTACTCTGCGAACCGTTATCCCATTTTCATTTAATTCCCTTTTGACTTTTAGTGGTATGTTTGTTGATAGTGTGTTAATCTCCAAATCACTTATTCTATTTATTTTGCTTTTTTCATTAATTATCTTTAAAATAGGGATCATTTGTATAAACGGATTGAAATTAAGAATTAATGTGGAATCATGTAGTTTGATTCCTTTTTCTAATTCTAAATATAAAGATTCATTATCTAACAAGGGAAATTCTGCTTTATTGATATCCAAAATGTTTTCATATTTTATATCCAGAATAACATCCGAATCCCCATATCCTAACCATGTTTCCGGCATTATTTAGATTTATGAGTATCGGCAACATATAAAATAAAACAATATCAATTTAGTATAATATGCCTAAAGAAGAAATCAGCAATAGGCCTATTTTAAATGATTTGATTTTATTTTTACATAAAAAAGAATCTATCAAAATAGGTGATTTTGTGTTATCAAGCGGTAAAAGAAGCAAATTTTACCTTGATTTGAGAATCTTGCAAAGCTATCCTATTTATTTTAGGATGGGAATTTTTTTGCTAAAGCAGTATATTATCCGCAACATTGGTTTGGATGCTTTCGATTACATCTGCTCTATTCCTACTTCAGGGACTGTTTTTGGCTCTGCAATTTCATATGATCTTTTTAAACCTCATATTTATATTAGAAAAAACATAAAGAATTACGGAACGCAAAAAATTTTCGAAGGTGACTTTGTTCAAAATTCCAGAATTTTGTTTATCGACGACGTTATCACTACAGGTAATTCCTTGATATCCTCAATCAATCTTTTGAAAAGCAAATCCGTTATAAATGACGTATTAGTGTTTGTGGATAGAGAACAAGGGGCAGAAGAACTAATGAAAGCAAATGGAATAAACACACATAAAATTATATCCATGAGCCATATCTTTGAAACATTGTATTCTAATAATTTAATTAGTGATAGAGACTACTTGGATTTAAAAAATGAACTAGAAAAAACTTAACTTTCGTAAATCATTAAATTCTTTTCTTCTAGCAGTATATGTAAGTTTGTTACGGCTCTATAGACTTCGGTTTCTTTTTTAGCTCCTGTGCAAACCAATTTTCCACTTGCAAATAACAATATCACTGTTTTGGGATCAAGCATTCTATGTATGAGGCCTGGGAACTGTTCTGGTTCGTACATACTTCTGGGTAATATTCTGGCTGCTAACTCCAAATGTATCTTTCCTCCCAAGCTTGCGGATGCTACAATGTTTTGGATTTCAATTATTGGATCATTTTCAACTGGTATACCTCCTTTTCTTAATTTTTGGACAACGCTTTTTACTGCCTTTATAGCTTGTTCTTCTGATTTAGCTCCTGTGCATACCATTTTTCCTGAACTAAATATCAGTGTGGCTGTTTTCGGTGCTTTAAGTCTGAATACTAATCCTGGAAATTGATCCGGGTGATATTCTACGTCTGGAAATATTTGTGTAATAAGATTTAAGTTTATAGTTTGGTTAACCGTTGCTGATGCCACGACGTTTTCTATACTTACCATTGGCTTTGTTTGGGGCATACTCTTCCTTGGGTATATAAATAGCCGTTATAAATATATCTTTATTCGAATATGACAAAAATCATCAAAACTGATAAAATTTGAGGATAAACAATAAAATTGTTACAGTTTGGATTAAATAAATCTTTTAATTATGCTGTTTATGAAAAAGACTGGAGTAATTGTTTTACTAAGGAAAATTGGGGGCAAACATTAACATCACTAATAAAAAATTGATGCCTTTTAATCTATTTTTCAATATATGATAAATCGTTAGGTGCAATTGAAGTTTCTGTCTACGCAGATTTAAGTTATATTTGGCAAAGCGCAACCATTATTTTGATGAATCACCATAAATGATTTATTTTTAATGTGCCTTCTGTAATAAGGGTTAGGCGGTGGATTTGCATGTCCAACACTGATATATTAAATCTCCAAAAGTGAATGACGCATATTTGGCAACAAATAAAACCCCGGAAAAATTATTTTGGATAAAAATTGCATATTTTACAAATTCCAAATTGTTCTCCGTCTAAATGGTTAAAATGTATACCACAGTTTTTACAAGTGTGGTGGATGTCTTGAAACCCATCTTCTGCCAAAAATTCTTTATATTCAAGATTTGAACTCTTACAGTTCATGCATCTGCAACTGCAAATCATGGTGTTAGATTAACATATAAATATAAAAATTATTGCATAACTATCAGGTCATGTTTGCCTTTAAAACTCAAAGAAATAACCTTTTTTTTCAAATCACTGTTTTGTTAGGTGCTTTTTCCATATTATGTCTTGCAAATTTATTCAACCTAGATTATGACAGAAAGATTTTTGCACAGAATGACACTATTAATAAATTTCCATCATCGGTAAAGATTAAAGGTTTGCACATCAATGTTACTTTAGCTAAAACCCCTGATGAGCTTACAAAGGGTCTATCAATTAAAAATAGCTTAAAAGAACATGAAGGCATGTTGTTTATATTTGATGCTCCAAAAAAAAGTTCTTTTTGGATGAAAGACATGAAATTTCCAATTGATATAATATGGATACATCCAAACACCACAATTGTCCATATTGAAAAAAATCTCCAGCCTTGTATCTCTTTCCTAATGTGTGCCTCTTATTCTCCAAATGAGCTTTCCCAACATGTCCTGGAAGTAAACGCTCACTATACAACTAAAAATAATATTACTGTTGGAGATGAAGTTGAATTTGATATTGTTAATTCAACTGGGAGTTAGCATAAATCTTTAATTGTGTTTTATGTTTTAAAACTATCCACTAACTTTTTATGGTAATTGCTATTGCACTGTAATTTTTCTGTTTGTTCGTCGGGAATTATCTTTAATTTCTTAATCTTTTTGTTATCATAAATTGTTTGAAAAAATTTATAACAGGTTTTACATACTTGCATTATTCTTTAGGGGTTAAAATAAGATTTATTATTTTCTATCATAGCTAAAAGTTTTACAAAGTCTATTCTATTTGGATGTGATAAGGTTTATTGCCTTTGTTTTATATGTTAACACTTAAAAATAGGACAAATAGTAATGAGTTTATTATGGCTGCCCGAAAAAATACCTCAAGAAAAATTCGATTATTAAAAAAAGTTAGACAGAATAGACCGGTGCCAGCCTGGGTTATTATTAGAACACACAGACAGGTAAGAACAAATCCAAAAAGAAGGTCTTGGCGTCGCTCCGATGTGAACGTTGGTTAATGATAAAAATGGGGATAATATAAAATGTCAAATGTAGAAGAAACAATAGCTAGAATTTACACAATAAACTTTAGTAAAGCATGGTTGACTCCAAAGCATAAAAGAACTGATAGAGTAGTGAATATGATAATAGAATTTGCAATTAAACATATGAAAAGCTCACAAATAAAAATTGATCAAGAATTAAATAGATATATCTGGGAAAAAGGAAAGACTAATCCTCCTAGAAAGGTTCGCGTCAGAATTGTAAAAGATGAGGATGATCATGTTATTGTGTCTCTATATGAGGATACTATAAAGGAGACCGAAAACAACAAACTAAAAGACGAGTCTCCAATAGACACTACTACCGCTACTCCTGACACTACTACCGCTACTCCTGACACTGACAAAAAAGTGGCTAGGAAAACTATCAAGAAAAAGTCTGCATCAAAACAATAATTTTATTTTTTTAGTAATATATTCTAGATCTAAATCAATTCATTGTATTAATTTAGCTTCAATATCCTTTAAATGTGATATTTCCTTTATACTATTATTAGTTTCTGGCTCAAAATCTAGGAAATTATTGATTGATATAAATTGGTTTAGAGGGTCATAGGAAGAAAATATCAAATGGGTTGTTTTGATCATCAAATGTATTTTTGATAAATTGCCTGGACCTGAAATTATATTTATTTCATTATCCGAGTTGTCTGTAATTTTTTCAGCTGTTTTTATAATGCTATCTATCCTATCAATTTTTTCTTTTGCTGGATAGATAAACATACAGGTTTTTTCTATTGTTTTTATTTTGGAATTATTGCACATTGTAAAAGATTTACTAAAAACTTCTTCTATGTTATTGGATTCTTTACTTGTAGCGATTACATTAAATTCATTTGGGAAACCTTTACTGCAAGATGTGATAATGATATCCTTGACTGCATTGTTTGTAATTTTAAAACATTCTGGAATTGATAATTCTGGATTATTTTTAAGAAAAGAGTTATTATCTACAATTATGGTTGAGTTTGAATATTTGTTGATCAAAGATAATGAAACACCGGAATGAAAAATTCTTCTCTTTTCAAATCCAAATGGCATTATTACAAAACTAATTATCACTTTATCGCCAATTTGATGTAATATGTTTGTTAATGTTGGAATTATGGCTATCCCAAATTTAGATGCTAAATTTCCAATAATTATAATATTGCTAAAAGTGTCAATAATATGCGAAATTTTATCTATATTCTCTAA
>JADDOQ010000218.1 GCA_016782315.1 Nitrososphaeraceae archaeon
AATTGAATAATCATGTAAATATTTAAACTGTTGATCTCTCTTCTATAATTAGAATTTCCTTATTGTTCAAAGACGTTCTTTAGCAAACCCTTTTAGAATTGTTAAATACGATGAGCCATTATCATTTCTATACGTATTATTAACTAATGTAACATCATCATCTTCGTCTTCAGTGATACTCCTAATAATAATTATTAGTTATTGAGATTTAAAAAACTCGAACACCAATCATTAGTGAATCCAATGATGAATAACAATTTTAATATAATAAATTCCATATGCCCGAAACTTGCCAAATCCAATAAATCAATTTATACAATCCCTATAACTTGATCTAATAATTATCGGTCCAAAGGAATGGTAAATGCAAAAGTCACGCCATCAGGGTCCTTGTGATTCTCCGCCCAAATCCTTCCACCATGTGCCTCAACTATGTTTTTGCAAAGGTACAGTCCCAAGCCCGTTCCCTGAAATGACTTTGTCGCAAACTTGTGGAATAGCTTTGGGAGTATTTCCTCGTCAATTACTTTCCCGGGATTAATCACACTAAATTGTAATTCGTCCTCGCATTTTTCAACAAGGATCTTGATGATGCCCGATTCGGTGAATTTGTTTGCGTTGTCTATCAGGTTGTAGAGTATACTAGACAATCGAAAACGGTCTGCAGACACTTCAAAATGTCCTTTGTCATGCCCTCCTTCTTGTACACTATCTTTTGCCACGTTTTTCAAATCTAAAAATAACTTGTCGTCATGTCTAACCTCCAATTCCATGTGGTTGCCCTTATCCTGCAAAAGGGTTTGGCATTCCTTTGTCAGGTTCAAAAGATATGGGTACAAATCAATTTTTTCTTTGTTTAGCACCATGATTTTCTCCTCAATCCGGGTTAGGTCCAGTATGTCATCTGTTATATGCATCAGCTTTCTCGCGTTTTTTATTATTATATTTAGCATTTTTTTCTGTCCCTCATCTTTTATTTTATCGTGAACTAGTTCTGACAGTCCCAGAATGGGCTATATGGGGTTTCGCAACTCATGCGCTGCCAAGTTTACAAACTCTTTCTGCAAGTTAACAGAATCTTCCACATTTTGAATTAACTTGATCTGATACCATAACCTCTCAAACATCAACACGTTGGGCATAACAGGTTCTTTCCCGACCGTGTATATTGCTGATTCAATTAATTGAGTGAATATATCCACTGAAGCGTCATCTTTTTCTTGATTGAATTTTATGGTTAGTGATTTGCTTCTATCACACATAGCTATTAGTGTATCCTGAAGTACTTCATAATTAGTTAATTTTGTATTTTCAATCTTTCTGAGTTCAATATTACTTTTGCCTGAGGGGACATTATCCTTTGATGTATCAATTTGGATCTGTTCAGAATGTTTTTTTGGTTCATCATTGGCAGTTAATAACAAAATCCTTACACTTATCTTACCCTGAAATGATTGTAAAATTGTTAAAATATTAAAAAGTCTTTGTGTGTATTCAAAAATAATATGAGAGGAAAATAATAGCCAAATCTCTTTAGGATTAGATCGAAGCAAGTTAATTAGCATATTTTGTATTTCAAATGGATTAACCAATACCTTTAGCTGCGGGGTTTCAATCTTTTCCATCTATTTTATTTTTTCTACCGCAGGTATTGCCTGATCCCATAAAACATCAAAATATTTTTGTTGCAGATAAACCAAGTCCCTCGAAGTGCTAAAAATACATTGCTGTGTGGGATATTGTGTCTTGTTGATGCCTTCCTCAGTATTTACCTTTCCTTCGTCATATAGTATTGTAGAAGTGCCAAGGTAATGCTAATCTGAGACTACAAATGTACCTACGATGCCATCCAGATGCCTGACTTCAGAAAAATATTGTGATCCATCCTCAACATAATATATGTTATCTTTTGTGACTCCAATTATTGCTCTTACCTTTATGCCCCGTTCAAGTGCTTTTTTGTAAGCCTTTCTAAGGTCAGTCATATAGTAAAATAATGGGACAAATTCTGCAGGACAGGTTATATTCCAGTTATCCGCTGTTTCGCTTACGCTTTTTACAAAAAGGTCATTTATTTCATCTCTTCCAAAGATTATTTTTGTTTCTCCATCGTTTCTATCATTCACTGGGATTAAAAGATGGGGTTTGTATTATATAGAGATTTAATCCCTGTGCAGAGCATATTATTATTAGAATTGCGAATAATTGATTTCTTCTAATTATCTCAATTACAAACCACACTTTGATGGCTCATGCTTATCCATCATATAGCAAGATTAGCAGTCCCAAAATCAATGATGAGGCATTTAACTCGTGGTTTTTCTGCCATCCTAGCCATTATCTATCTAATGTCTGACTTTTCTAACGGTTCCGGCAACACTAAAGAAAATACATATCCATGCAAAACTACGTTGGAAAACTCCAGTCATCTTTTACAGACATCCTCTATCCGCAGTATAAGGAAATCATGTCCGCCATGACACCATATCTATGGACACATCTTGAGATATCTCAACTATTGTCAAAATGCTATGCAGAAAACGATCTTTACTGGCATAACCGAACCCAAATCATCAACATCAACCAAAGTAACATTCACTTTGTTCTTTTGCTCATTTATGCTGTTTACCTTTGCTAACCTTAAGCCATCTTTTATCGCATAGGATCTGACATGGCTAGATGTTTGTCAATTGCTTTTTTTCTATATTTCATCCTTGTATCCTGAATTTGTTGGTCTCTGGGTCTCCATACTCATATACCTTTGATCTTCTACCATGAACCTTTTTATGAATCTCCAATCGCCTTTCCTCTTCAAATTCCAGGTCACATTTACTACATTTGAATGCTAATTGTGTCCACTATTATGAAATTGA
>JADDOQ010000076.1:0-1569 GCA_016782315.1 Nitrososphaeraceae archaeon
AATGGATAAGGTGTTTGGATGATCAGGTTACATGATGATGAATGTGTATGTCCCTTCATTCTATCCTGACTGACTGCAAGAGCAATTTTGAACCGTCTCCATTTCTTTCAGAAAGACGTGATGACTGGATTATTTGATTTCAGACTTTCAAATATACCTTCGAATTCACAGGCAGTGTTTTTTGTAATGGCTCTAATCTAGGATCTGCCAAAACAAATCGCGCAATTTCTAACTTATCTCTAATTTAACTAAAAGAATTCTTTTGCATTCCTGAGTGTTAATGTTATCAGGACTTAGATATTGGAGAGTATCTTACTTTAGTATCGTTATCATTAAAATTAATTTCATACAATTAGATCACTCCGCCTTCATCTTTACCCAATAACTTGGCAGGTGCTGCCAAACTAGGATTTCCTTTGCATTCGTGTTTATAGTTTCATAATGTGTGGGATTTTTAATTCTTGACCTGTTTTATCGGAGGAATTGAGAATATGATTCTATAATTCAAATAATGCTTCCCTTAGCGTTTCCGGAATGGCTTGAAAACATGATTTGGTCTCTTTACAATCTCAATTACAACTCTTGCAAACCACATCTTATCCACAGCAGATCAGAATCAGCCATGCCACCGAATCCTTAACCATTGGTTCTTCATTTTCCTTGCCAGACCAACCAAGCAATAGATCGGTTCTTTTTTCCACAGAATATTGAATTTATATATTATACTGTATATTATAGTTAAAATCGAAAACAACATACCATAATTACAACTGTTTCTATAACACCAATACCGCCATTAGTCTAAGATTCTTTTATAATTTCTTTCCCTATAGTCGACGTATGTATTATATCCATGTATTTGTGCCATGATTATTACAAACAAGTTAAATACCTTAAAATTATTTTAATTTTGATGGGTATAAGATGTCCTAATTGTTCTGATGAAATGATTTTGACCGATAGATATGGTGTTGAGATAGATCACTGTCCAAGATGCAAAGGTGTGTGGCTTGACAGGGGGGAACTAGAAAAAGTAGCAAAAATGCAGAACAAGTACGATGATGACCATTATAACAAGTACCATTTTGGCAAGGATCGTGACTATGATGATGATGATGATTATCACTCTAGAAGAAGACACAAAAAGAAGGGATTTCTTGAAGATATGTTTGATTTTGGCTGATTAATTAGCAGATAGTTTTTACCAACCATTATTATTGTTTGGGATAAATGCTTTTTTTTATTTGTATATCATGTAACTTATCAGCTATGGTGACTATTTGCTATGGTGCCGTTAAAAAGGTGATAAGACTGATTGCTATTGATAAAGCAAAAATTGATTTAATGATTATTTCCAATACAAAAATCGCTTCAATATTGTAAAGAGTATCATCGTTATACCAAATGTTTTTGATCAATGTCAACTACAGATTAATCCATCAAATATTTCAAAAAAATTAAATCCGCTGATTATTGGTTTACTTGAATTTGATGCTGTTAAACGATATTAAATTTTAGACCACCTGGAGAATACCAACGTTTTCACATGTTATATTGTGGTAATTTGAT
>JADDOQ010000076.1:1641-10408 GCA_016782315.1 Nitrososphaeraceae archaeon
AAGTGTATCTTACTATTTTCATTTCATATATTATGTCAATACGTGCAGATAGCCGATCAAATTCCATACAAAAAGGATGGAGAACTGGTTTTGCTTGATCATATTCCTAAAACTGCAAAAAGATTACTCGACCTTGGAACAGGTGATGGCAGGCTGATTAAACTACTAAGGACAAACCTTTCATCATTACAGGAAGCCGTAGGATTGGATGTTTCTCCGACAATGCTTAACATGGCCAGAGATTATTTCAAAAACGATTATTCAGTTAAGATTATGGCACATGACCTTTCATATCCACTTCCAAAGGATTTAGGACAGTTTGATGCGGTAGTCTCTGGATTTGCAATACATCATTTAACCCATGAGAGAAAACGGGCGCTCTATAGAGAGATATTTGATATGGTGAAACCCGGGGGGATATTTTGTAATTATGATCACGTGGCCTCATCCACCCCAAGGTTACATCAACAATTTTTAGCAAAAACCACGGTCAAGAAGGAGGATAAATCCAATAAACTTCTGAATACTGAAGTTCAATTAGAATGGCTAAGAGAGATTGGTTTTACAGATGTTGATTGCTATTGGAAATGGCTTGAGTATGCTTTGATGATTGGTGTTAAACCCGGAGATATTATGACTTAGGTTCACCTCTAGAAAAGAAAACGCAGCACATACAACCACTTTCAAATACGTAACCTAGTGAATAATGATACCTGGTGAAGAAGATTGGGCCACAGCCGGTCCATCGAGCGTTCCCTTAGTTGCTAAATAAATGGGAAAAGTCAGGATTCGGTACCAAGAAAAAGTCACACTCTATGATGCTTATGGAGTCCTTAAGCAATCACCCAAATTTACTTTGAGCCCAATAAGTTACAATGTTTGAATTTTTTATTTATAATCTTAGCCAAACACTACATTAAATTTGTTTATGTTAGAAAAAGTACCATTTTACGGTTATACCAAAAATTTAACCGATAAAAATAACTGATATAAATAATAATACCTGTAAAGAGTTAATGTCATCAAACAGTGGCCAATTCAGATGCGAAGCATGTGGAACTTCTTTTAATTCCCAACAAGAAATGGAAGAGCATGGAAGAAGGGAACATAACAAATAAAAGAAAGTCTCAAGACTGCAGTAAAAGACAACAGTAATATTTATTAATAAATGAAACAATCCACACCCTATTTTTTTTCTTATTAATACCTTTTTGTAATCATTTTCTAATTGTCAATCACTGTTACCATCTGCATTTCATCTTTGGGAAGTATATACAGTAGAATTAGTTAAAGCATGTTGTTTTCATTTACATTTTATAGCATCAATATCAATATCAATATCAATATCAATATCAATATCAATATCAATATCAATATCAATATCAATATACAACAGCTTTGTAACTGTTGTATTTCTCATTGTATGTAACTGCCCATAGGATATATCTTATTATGGTTGAATTTCAGACTGGCTTTATAACGAAGAGGTGATATGAATTCCTGTAATTGAATTATGGTAATGATATCATATTTGTATCTGCAATCATTATGCTAAATTCGCAGTAAAAGAAATAACGGTCTGCAATTAGTTGAATTGGTATAAGTGTCTATAGAACAAATATATTTTATCAGTATACTATGCAATTATCCATAAACAATTATTTTTGTACACCATGTTGGAGAGTCAAATGCTTTTGAAGATCTTCTTTGCTAAAAGAAGCACCACAGGCATCACACGTTAAACAATGGCTTGAACCTTTAAGATTAAAAGTCACTTAAATATTTTACTTTATCAATATAATTGATAAAGTAAATAATCTCATGATGGAAGAATTATTGACCGACACTCGTTATACTTGATTTAATTTTTAGCATCTTCAATACTTTTTACTTTTATTTAGTAATATCATAATTGGTTTCTATGTAACTTATGTACGGAACTATGGAGATCATATTCAAATGGATCATGTTGTATCTAAAAATGCTTTAAGCCGTGTTACGTCTTGTTTAAAGAACATATCTAATGTCCAATCAATCATCACCCTCATTTTTTTCTCCAATGTAGGTAGATTCAGCAAATAGAAGGTCCGCCAAAGCCACCATGCCCAAAAACCGTGTATTTTAAATCCAAGTATTATTGCAACACCGTTCCTATTGCCTACTGTGGCCATATTGCCTTTCGTCTTGTAATGAAATGATTTTAAATTACGGTATGCTGTATCTTTACCTTTCTCACGTATGACTAAACTGCCATCATTATGCTCGTTACTGTTATCTTTAACCTTTTTGAGTATAGAAATGATATTTTCTGCCACCACCTTTGCTTCTCTGAGTGCATGCTGCGCAGTAGGGGGATAGGGTTTTCCCGTATCTGGATCTATTATGTGAGCACAATCCCCTATTGCAAAAACATTGGGATACCCTATAAGCTGAAGGTAATGGTTATCTTTTATTCGCCCACTTTTATCATGTTCACAAGGCAATCTTGAAATTAACGGATCAGGCGAAACACCCGCAGACCACACTATTGTTTGTGTTCGAATCACCTCCCCGTTATCCAATTTTACTGTATTTTCTGAAGCTTCTGTAGCGTGTGCATCAAGGACTACTTTCACACCTTTTTCTTCAAGCTTTTTTAAAGCAAAATCCCCTAATTCCTGGGTCATCTCCGGTAAAAGGTGTCTTGTAGCACTCACCAATATTACACGAATATCCTTATCATTATCTATATTATGATAATACGTCTTTACAGAATCTCGTACAAAATCGTTTAGCGCTCCCACGGTTTCAACTCCTCCAAATCCACCTCCAACTACCACAAACGTCATTAATTCTCTTTTTAGGTATCCATCATTTTCATCTTTGTTTTGATCATTCATCTTTATTATTTCTGCTTCTTCTAGCATACTGATGACATGGTTTCTCAAAATAATTGCATCGCCTAGTGTCTTCATAGAGAAAGCATATCTTTTCATGCTGTTGATTCCAAAATATTTAGTTTCGCCTCCCAATGCTATAACAAGATAATCGTACTTTAGGGTGAGATGTTGTTTATTCATATTATAATTGATATTGCTAGTGTATGAGTTTTGTGATGATGATTGGTCTGTAGAAGACTCTGGTGAATGTGATTGCATCAGTGGTAATTTTTCAGACGCATTTGTATTGCGGAGTCTGTTGTTTTTGCCAATCCGATATGCTATATTTACGGTCTTATCCTTCAGATCTATTGCATCAACAGTAGCTTCATAAAATTTTGCCCTTTTGCAAAATGCTCTAATTGGTGTTGTTATATGCCTTGTTTCTATTGCACCCGTAGATATCTCGTGTAGCATAGGCGTAAATAAAAAGTAGTTGTCTTTGTTGACAATGGTCATATCTACACCTATGTCATTTTGAAATTCTTTTTGCAGTCTTTTTAAAACTTCTATTCCCCCAAATCCCCCTCCAAGTATCAATATGCGCTTTTGGTCATTTGGCTTTAGCCCATGAATAGTTTCCCTATGCTTTTGATATATATCAATTCTTGGAAAAGATATGTCACATTCTGGACATCTGTATCTTGTTCCTAATTTAATTGATAGAAGGGATGAGGTTATCCCCAATGTTATTCCAAATATTATGTGTATAATAGCAGAGCCTGCCAAGATGCTCAGTTGATTGTTCTTTATTTGCTCTGCGATTTGATCTACTGGCATAGACGGACGCAGCTCGGCCAAAGTTTCTATTGTCTCGGGTGCCAAAACAAAGTGCTGAACGGGTATATAAAAGATAAAAAATACAACAGTGCCTGTAAAAAGGCCATACAACAAGCCATTTGATGGCTTGCTTATATTCAAAATACCTGTCTTATAGAGAAAAATACCGGTTACTGTTCCTATTGATATTGCAGTAACTAAATGTATGGCCATTCCCGATAATATTGTTGCTGTATAATCCCCTCCATAATCAGAATGAACACCGATAACATGACCAAACACCATCCATGTAAAATAGTAAGGGAGACCCATTTCAATATCTGTTATTGTTTTGGAGATCATCATTGCTATGGCACCAAGTATTGCACCGGATACTACAAAGAGAACTTCCCTTCTTAAGGAGAAGTCTATCTTTATTGTCTCTTGACCCTTTTTTTGTTGTTGTTTTTGTTCTCTTCTTTTTCCTCCGGTATTGTTTGAATTAAATGGCATGTCTTTGCTAACCTCCTTTTTGCAATTTCATCTCAGAACAACTTTGAATAAAATTCTCATAGATCTGCGTATGCCTGGACATTATTTGTGAGAATAATAGATAATCGGATAGTTTGATTTTTCCTTTGGTTTTAGAATTTGTTGTATGGCTACCGGAATTATCGAAATACTTCGTTATCGAATTTTCTCCTTTCATTTAACATTTTGGAGTTTTATAAGATATAATCTTTATATACAAGCCTTCAAGTATTCATTTAACCCTTTTATTTCTTTTATAAGGGGCGTTATATGGAGATCTATGGCATTTGTTGATATTTAGGTAACATTTTCCTAAAATAAAAGAGTTTTTTACTTTTCATTCTGTCTTTCTATTTGATTGAGTTTGCGTTTTATTACTTGACCAATTCTTTATGTTAAACCACATGTTGTAATTGATTTAAGGCTTTTAGTTTAAATTGAACCGTTGAAGGTAATTGTTAAATTCTGTCTTGATAGAAAAAGCTTGTGAAAGAAATAAGGAAAGAAGAAAACATTCCAAATTCCTTGGAGTATTCTGTTGGAAAAAGTATATCTTTTGGGGCTATAGGCGGATTTGTTGCGGGGTTGGTAATGGCCCCATTCCTTATGATAACTGCCATGATGGCAGGAATGCCTGCGGATACAATGCCTACCGCCATGGGTCTTGCCTTTGGAGCTGGTAAAGACAACGCCATGATGGTGGGATTTGGGATGCACATGCTTACAAGTGTTCTTATAGGCGTAATATTTGGAGCTGTAACATCCATTAAAAAGCTAAGGATTAGAGGGTTTGCAAAAGGTATTGCAGAAGGCATTATTGCCGGGATGATTGCATTTGCAGTAATCTTTATCCCAGTTTCCATGATGATGATGCCACCGGTATTGGTAGGTATGGTAAATCAGATGAATCCCGCCATGAGTGAGCCCCAAATAATGGGTATGCTACAGCAAAACATGCCCTTGATGTTTGGAATGGGAATAGTGGAGCATTTGGTATATGGTGTGGTATTAGGAGCTGTAGTTTCTGCGCTAATAATAAAAACAAGGCCAACCACCAAATAAAAACATGAGTCAAACATCTGAAAGCCTGCAAAGGGTTGTTTGTGAATTTATTGATGTCAGGAAAACAACCCTGAATTATTTAAACCACTAAAGATTGAGGATGCAGTAATGCAGTCAGATAGTTTTGGAAGTCCTCCAAACTGGCACATGGCACATGTTACTTGGTTTTTCCAAAAGATACTTGAAAAATACGGAAAGAATGCAGAATAAAAACTAGATGGCAAGTTGAATATGACTTTTCTTAATTCATATTATCAAAAGTATGGGATAATATTGCCTAAAACAGAAAGAGGAAAATATCCTCGCCCTACTTTAGACGATACCTTAAGATATAGAAAATTATCGAGGAAAAAATTATCTCCTTTCTCGAAAAGGTCAGGCATAGAAGAGGATTTCAAATGCACTGAGATTATCTATGATATAATGTTAGGCAATCAACATGAAATGCAGCATCAAGAATTAATGATATATGACTTTCAACATTATTTTGAGCGCTTTTTAGATGAGCATGATAATTACTTTCCTTCTAAAATAGATAGACCTCCTGCAAAGGTAGAGGAAAATGTGCAGGGCATGATGGTAGAAATCCCAGGTGGAATATTTGAGCTAGGATATAGGGGAGGGGAATTTTGCTACGACAATGAATTGCCAGAACATAAAGTCTACTTGTATCCATTTAGAATGGATATTGTTCCAGTTACAAACGGTCAATTCATGGAGTTTATCGAGGATGGAGGCTATAAAGATTACAAGAATTGGCTTGCTGATGGTTGGGAATTAGTGCAAAAAGAAGAGTGGAGTGCTCCTTTGTACTGGCACTATGATAAAGAGAAATGCAAATGGGGGAAAAAAGATTTTCGAGGTATTGTCGAAATAAAAGAGCCTGAGCCAGTGACTAATGTAAGCTATTACGAAGCTGATGCTTATGCAAGATGGGCAGGAAAGAGGCTCCCCAACGAAGCAGAATGGGAAAAGGCGGCAAGTTGGAATGAGGATCTAAATAAAAAGACAATCTATCCTTGGGGGGATAAGATTCCTACCACTAGGCATGAAAATCTGCTGGAGTCTTATTTGTGGTCACCTTCAAAAGTAGGATCGTATCCCGAAGGTAAAAGCTATTATGGATGCCATCAGATGATAGGGGATGTTTGGGAATGGACGTCATCTGAATATACGCTATATCCGGGGTTTAAACCAAAATTCTCTGAATACACTGACAAGTGGGCAATCAATCAAAAAGTATTAAGAGGGGGGGGGTCTTTTGCCACTCCGCAAAGACAATCAAGAAACAGCTATAGAAATTATTTTAAACCGCATGAAAGAATATTGTTTTCTGGTTTTAGATATGCTAAAGATATGTAGTAAACTAAACATCAATATCTTTAATCAAGGTAATCAATAATACTTTAGGATATCATATTTTCCATGAACTGTTGGTTAATCCGTAGATAACAAATACGAGCACAATTAAAAGCGACAAACATCAAAATTCTGAATACTAAAATAAAGAAAAACTCATGGAATGATACCTAAAGTATCCATTACAATTAGCAAGATCATGGAGAATCTTAAGGTTATTCAAGAAATATTCTTGATAGCAAATACCAAAAGAGTTACACACAATCCGGATTCAAATATTGCTTTAACTGTTAAATTTATTCCATGAAGGTTAAAGAGAATTCTTAATACATTATCTTAGACGATCATAAGGAGGATGAATGACATAGAAACCACTTTTGATCTTATAGTTATTGGTGCTGGCTCAGGTTTAGATGTTGCTAGTGCTGCTGCAGAACATGGCCTAAAAGTAGCAATAATAGAAAGAGACAAGATGGGTGGCACTTGTCTTAACAGGGGATGCATACCTACAAAGTTACTCATCCACAGTGCTGACATAATCGAAACGATAAAAAAAGCATCTGTATTTGGCATTAATGTTAATGGATATTCTGTTGATTTTGATAAAATAATGAAAAGAGTAAATGGAATTACAGACACAGATTCAGATAACATAAAAGATGGATTAAAACAATCAGAAAACCCAAAGCTATTTGCAGGGGACTGTAAATTTATAGGAAATAAAAGAATTGCAATTGGAACAAACAAAGATGAGGGGGAACAGGTAATAACCGCAGAAAAAATACTGATTGCTGCTGGTAGTAAGCCACGTATTCCAAAAATAAAAGGACTTTCAGAAGTGGACTATATTACCAGTGATGAAGCATTACGTCTCAAAAGACAACCTCGTATACTTACCTTTATTGGAGGAGGATACATAGCATGTGAACTAGCACACTTTTTTGGCAGTCTTGGAACAGAAATACACATTATACAGCGCAACGATATGCTAATACCAAATGAAGATAAAGAGATTTCTCAAAAGTTCACTGAAATTTTCTCAAAAAAATATAACGTACATTTAGGATATACTGCACAGTACATATCAAAAAATACTGATGATGTGGACAATGATGTCGAGGAATCCTTTAAAGTAGTAGCAAAAAACAAATCAGAAGAAATATTGGAAATCGATTCTGATCAAGTACTTGTTTCGGTAGGAAGGATTCCTTCTACTGCTTCACTAGATTTAGAAAAAACAGGGATAAAGGTCGATGAGAAAGGTTTCATACAAGTGGATAATTATCTTGAGGCCAATGTAAAAGGGATTTTTGCATTAGGCGACATTATAGGAAAATACATGTTCAAACATAATGCAAATCTTGAAGCTCAATATGCTTATAACAATATATTGCACGCCGATAGAAAAACGCCAGTAAACTATGCTGCCATGCCTCATGCAATATTTACTTCCCCTCAAGTAGCCGGGGTAGGGTTTACAGAACAGGAATTGATAAAGAAAGGCATAGATTATGTAAAGTCCGCATATCCATACATTCATACCGGAATGGGCGAAGCAATAGAAGACAAAGAAGGATTTGTAAAATTCCTTGTTGACTCAAAAAGTAGGAATATTTTAGGTTGCCACATTATGGGAACTGATGCTTCTATTTTAATCCATGAGGTATTAGTTTCTATGAGGACAGGTGATGGCACAACTGATAGTATTACCAAGACAATACACATACACCCAGCACTTTCGGAAGTGGTTGCCAGAGCTGCTGGTAATTTTAGGATGGGATAACAAACATGTTATTTTTTCATTTAAGGGTTTTGTATATTATTTGATTAATTAAATACATTTAAAAAAACTCATTATGGCATAAAGATAAATGAACAAACAGTGAGTTAAAAAAAATGGAAAATTAATTCATATCGTATGGACAGGGAAATATTACCATTACTAAAGAGTAATTGATACCTGTCTGTTGCTCTCAATCATTTACTACACAAACTGTTACTTGAAAATAACTGTTAATGGATTTAATGGTTACAATATAAATTTAACCTTCAAAGGTAATTAATTTAAATGATTCAAATTATTGATATATAATGTATAAGGAAAAAGATACCGCTGATAAAGACTTTTCATGGGTAAA